>DAOOSE010000172.1:0-2689 GCA_035389625.1 bacterium | reverse complement strand
CCCCTCATTGAGGGTTAGCCGAGGATTTGGCAAAACTAAGTGCGGATCAATTTCCTGGCGAATGCCCAACCCCTGACAGTGTTGGCAGGCGCCATGAGGCGAGTTGAAGGAGAAAGATCGAGGGGCAATTTCCGGCATAGAAATGCCGCAATCAGGGCAAGCAAAAAGCTCTGAATAAGGAGTGGCCTCATCTTTCTCATAATCATAAATAAGCACACGGCCCTGACTATGGTGAAGGGCCTTCTCAATAGAATCGTAAAGACGGCTTTTGGTGCTTTCATCGACTCCTTCCTCCTCGAGAATCAGCCGATCAACCACTATTTCAATACTATGCATCAGCTTGCGATCAAGTTCTTTAGCCTCGGCCTCCTCGATATCCATTATTGTGCCATCGACTCTGACTCTGGAATAACCAAGTTTTAAAATTTTTGCAAAGATATCCTTGTGTTCACCTTTCTTATCAGCGACCATTGGAGACAAAATGGCAAGTCGGCGAGTTGGTCCGGTCTTGCCGATAATAGTCTCGGCAATCTGACCGACTGTCTGTTTGGTGACAGGCTTGCCGCAATTGGGACAATGGATCACGCCAACTCTTGCAAAGAGAAGACGAAGATAGTCGTATATCTCAGTCACAGTGCCCACAGTTGAGCGCGGATTCCTTGAGGCCGATTTCTGGTCGATGGAGATAGCAGGTGAAAGCCCCTCGATACTATCAACGTCAGGCTTTTCCATTACACCCAGAAACTGGCGAGCATACGAAGAAAGAGACTCAACATATTTTCGCTGCCCTTCTGCATATATTGTGTCAAATGCAAGCGAGGATTTACCAGAACCGGAGAGACCAGTAATTACCACCAGCTTATCCCGGGGAATTTTGACCGAGATATTTTTCAGATTGTGCTCTCTTGCTCCGCTTATGACAATATCATTCATATCAAACATTCCTTAGATAGGGGCATAAATTAAACGGACAAACTATAACAGAAAATTAGGATTGTTTCAAGCCAGATGGTGCCTGTTTTTCACCACAAATTCGCAATTATTTCAACTTTACATCACAGTGTTCTTCAGCATATAATACTGGTGAGGGCCTGCCAAAATTAAACAAGGAGAAGTATGGAGAGCAGTACTGATACAATTATTGGCGTGAATGTACACCTGAAGGGAAACATCCACAATCAAGGCGCCATTCAAGTCAATGGTAGCGTTGAAGGTGAAGTTAAAAGTGATGACAATGTTGTGGTCGGCGAAAGCGCAAAAATTACCGGACCGGTCATTGCAAAAATAATTATAGTTTCAGGTGAGATTAATGGTCTGGTACAAGCAAGCGAGAAGATCGAGATCAATCCGACAGGTAAAATCTTTGGTGACATTAATACCAAAACGCTGGTTATCCAAGAAGGCGCAATCTTTATCGGTACTAGCAAAATGCCCGGTAATTTGGGCAAAAAGGAGCAGCCATCCGAAACAATTCTAGAAAAGAAAGAGTCTGTATTAGAACCAAAGAAGGAAGAGACCGAGAACAAGGAAGAAAAAGGCGAAGACAGTGGTGAAGAAATCAAAGACAAGTTTGGTTTTTTCAGCAAAAGTAAATAATGGTAAAGAGTTACAAAGTTCTGAGTTACAAAGGCTGACAGGAGATGGTTTTCCAGGAAATTGTTGGCAATACTATCACACTGCTTTACCAGACTCTCAACTTAGAACTCTTAACTTAGAACTACTCTATGTACTACTATATCTTCGACACAAGAAAGTGCAGGAAGCGTGCCTTGGTGGACGACATCAAGGCGCACCTATCAGTTCTCGGTATCACCGGAGAGTATGCATTTTCATCAAATGCTTATTCGATCGAAGAACTGGTGCGTCTTGGACTATCTAAGGGTTACAATACTATAGTCGGAATCGGTGACGTCGAAACAGCCAACAAAATAGCGAATATTGTCTGTGGCAGACAAGAAGCAATGGGAATAATACCCACTGAGACTACCCATGATCTATCTGAAATGATCGCTGCACAGACATGGAAAGAGGCCTGCGACAATCTACGATATAGGAAGATAGCAGAGACACACATAGGAAAAACGGCTAATGGAAGTGTTTTTTTAACGAGCGTTTATCTTGCATTGAATAATCCCGCCGAGCTGACGATAGAATTTAAGGATTATCTAGTCAAAGCGAAAGCCAAGAATTTTCTAGTCTCGAATTTTCATCCACAAATCAAAAAGATTGCTCCCGATTTTCTTGATATCGTCTTTCAAAGCATAGACCCTAAGACAACCACTCTAGCCGGAAGGCTTTCCGGATTGCTTGGTTTGAATAAAAAAGAGGACACTCAATACTCTCTTTTTCGCGCTCGTTCTATTCGCCTTTTCACTAACAGCAAAGTTCCGCTTGTCTCGAATGACCAAATTATTGCAAAAACACCTCAGTTGATCGAAAGCTCAGATGAAAAAATAAGACTAATTGTGGGTAGAAAGCACAACCAATGAAACCTCCTTCCCCCAAGGGAAACAGGGTTATTTTATTAATATTACTGACTTTTGTACTGATCCTGCTTGTTGTGACCTCTCTGGCTTGGATTTATCTTGCTCAAACCAAAGACAATTTAGTACCGCCACCCCTTCCCCTTATTACTGAAAATAAACCGGCAGATATACTTTTGGTATAATTTTCACTATACAATTGTTTT
>DAOOSE010000171.1:0-2694 GCA_035389625.1 bacterium | reverse complement strand
CGTGAGCATGCTCCCACCAAAACCTGCGAGTCTCGCGGCTCATCCGCCGCCGTTATGTTCTATAAACCACTTAGAGGCATAGGGAGTATGCACTGGTTAACTTTGGTAGGTCTTCTCATTATAGCTATTGGTACAGCTCTTACCATTTGGGGCCAACAAATAGTAAATAGTGAGAGCAATGAACGCATTACGACTCTAAGCCAAAAAAACATTCAATTAAGTACAGAATTGAATAAAATCAACCAAGATATTTCTGCCTCCGTGACTGGTGGTGAATCATTTTGTTATTTATTCCCCACTCCGTCTTTTACCGAATTAAATACAATTGATTTTTACTTGAGCCATAAAGGAAAATATCCAGTCTATGATGTATCAATAAAAATTTGGGATGCCAGTTGTCTCAGTAAAATTGATCATGGAAAGATACATGAAGCATATTTTGGGTATAAAACAAAGGAACTTAGACCTGAAGAGTGGGAAAAAATGAAAAGTGATCCCGCCTTTCTCACTAAGAATGCAGACATGCAAAAAGAGATTCAACAATTAATGACGAATTGCCTCCTCGTTAACAATCAGTTCGGTACAATCCCACCAAACCAATCTGCAAATGTAATAGACCCACCACTTATAAAACTTACAATACCACGAGGAACAGATCACAAAAAATTTTCGCAAGAGTACGACATTACTATTAATTCTCGAAACGGATTCTTTAGACAAAAGATAAAAATTGATCTTCCTAAGAAAAGATATCATGTACATTCAGTTGTTGAAAAGATTTTATCCGATACAGAACGAAATGTCGTCCGTGAATATGAATCGCAAGATTCGGAAGGTTTTGTGATTAAACTTTTGAAATAATTTTAACATAACAAGCGCATAGAGGCGGACGGCGGAAAACTGCCAGTGGCGCTTCGCGGCAAAACCTTTGGCTGCCGCCGCTCATGCTGTTCGTTAGGGACAGTATAAGGATTGACAGTCATGTTGAAAACAATTTTTGCAATAATTGTGTCTCTTTCAGGATGGGGGAAGGTACTTTATGACTATCTGAGCTCCAAGCCAAAGATCAAGGGACAAGTCTTTCAGGTAATGCGGGGGCAAATGCCTCTTTCAACTATTTCCGAAGAAAAAATGACTGCATTTTTTACATACGTCTATCTTGTTAATAGACGAAAAAACTCTATTCACGTCTTGGACTATGAACTTGAAATAAAAATTAAGAATGTTTGGAAAAAGCTCAAAAGGGTCTATGGTATACATCGAATTCAAGATCCTCATTTCCTTGATCCAAGTGGCAAGGAGATACAAATTCAAAATTTTCAGGAAAACTTAATTTATAGAAAAGCTAAACCAGTCGAATATGGAACTCCATTACACGGATGGGTAGTTTTCGCTGGGAATTCAGATCTTCATAATGCAGATATATCTGACTTTAAGCTTACTTGTATTGATGCTTTTCAGGGACGACACAGAATAAAAACGAAATCAAATCAATTGGCAAATCTGGCACTGCTTCAGGATTTGGCTGATATACAGATACCTGAGACTGCGCGAACAAATAGTCCCTAACCTGTCACTGGAGGGGGACGTGAAAAACGCTGGCGCGTTTTCCCGCCCCTCAGTTAGGCGTTCTGCATGAAAAAAGGATTCGTATATGATAATTCTCGATGACAAGAAACTGATAGAGACAAAATTCCTGAACGAGCAAGAGGTTGAGGACCTCGTCATCGCAAATTCAGAGCATTTCTTCGGGCCATCTTCCATTCTCATCCCGAAAAAGAAGATCAAAACCAACGATGGTTTTGGAACCATTCCGGACGGGTTTGCTATCGATCTGTCTGCAAAAGTCTGGTATATCGTCGAGGCTGAGCTTTCCCATCACAACGTCTGGACTCATATTGCCCCTCAGGTGACAAAACAGATGTTGGCTGCTGGCCGCCCGGAAACACGGCAGCTGCTTACTGAGATACTCGTACAAATGGTTACTGAAGAATCAAAAACGAAAGAGAAATTCGATGATGAGGGGATCAAGGAAATCAATATCCGAAAGGTGCTTGGCGAAATTCTTGAAAAGCCGCCGATCATTGGTATGCCTATCGACGCAGTTACAAACGACCTTCGGGACTGGGCAGCAACGTTAAAAAATGACGTGAAGCTTTGGATTGTCCGCAAGTTCGTCCAGTTCGGAAATCCCAAAAACATTGCGTACCAGATACCCGAAGAATACCGTCCCGTATTTGACACAACGGATAGAGAGTCACAGCCGCAATCCGGAATTAAAAGCTACGATGTCTCGATGGCCGATCTCGTTGAAGAAGGCTTTCTCGCTGCAGGATCAGAGCTGACCATGAGCTACAAACCACGCGGTGGAAAACAACAGACATTCACAGCAAAGCTTGAAACCGATGGCTCCTTAACTGTTTTGGATGAGAACTTTCCAAGTCCGTCGTATGCCGCAATATATTGCATACAAAAGGCTGGCAGCGATAGAACCACGGAAAATGGTTGGTTACGCTGGAAAACCAAAGAGGGGAAGTTGTTGGCAGATTTGAGGGCCGATTATCTCAGAAAGAAAGAAAAGGATGCAGAACAAGCCGCTGCAGCCAATCGCCAATAAAGCGGGCTCTGGCTGAGCTCCGCGTTGCATATGTCGCTAACATCAATTGGATGGTTATTCACAGTCGGTGTCTTGAT
>DAOOSE010000170.1:1357-2710 GCA_035389625.1 bacterium | reverse complement strand
GCCAAAACCGGTGAGCTTGTTTAATAGCTCGCCCTGAGACAATTTGCTCTTACTTTTGACAACAAATTTTTCCATAAATCACAATATTGTACAAAAAATACCCTCTTTAATCAAGGGTAATTTTTGGCTAGATAGCTATATAGTTCTTTGTCTGGTGACGACGGTCGCAAGACCCGAAAGGGTCCCTGTGGGCGGCAGTCGCCGAAGGGGACTAAAGTGCCTAGGAATAGGATAAGGAACTATATAGCCCTACCGATGCTATTTCTCGACTTCGACACCCATACTTCGTGCGGTTCCGGCAATAACCTTTTTTGCGGCTTCAATATCAACAGCGTTTAGATCAGACATTTTTTCTTTTGCGATCTCTTCTAGCTGCGCCTGAGTGAGTTTACCAATTTTATTTTTCTTGGGATTATCAGAACCCTTTGATAGCTTCAGTGCTTTCTGAATGAGGGTTGCTGCAGGCGGCTGCTTCAGAATGAAGCTAAAACTCCTGTCTTCATACACCATAATCTCGACAGGTATGATGGTGTCGCCTTTTTCTCGAGTTTGTTCATTGAAAGACTGGCAAAACTCCATAATGTTAACACCATGTTGTCCAAGCGCTGGACCGATTGGAGGAGCAGGATTTGCTTTTCCAGCCGGACATTGAAGTTTGATAATTGTTTTGATTGCCTTAGCCATGTTACTCTCCTTCGGAGAATTTTCAATTTTGAAATTCTTAATATTCAATCAATTTTCAAATCTCAAGAGTTAAAAATTGATAATTTAGATTTGATTTGTAAAATTGTAAAATTAATAATTGAAAATTTTTCTCTATACTTTCTTTACCTGCAAGAAATCTAATGTTACCGGTGTTTCACGTCCGAACATATTGACCAATACCTTTACTTTGCCCTTGTCCTGGTCTATTTCCTCAATTTTACCCTCGAAGCCTTTCAGTGCTCCGTCAGTAATCTTAATAAGATCTCCAACACTGAAATCAACCTGGAATTTTGGTTCCTCGACGCCCATTCGTTTCTTAAGACGATCAACTTCCTCTTTGCTCATCGGGGTCGGGCGAACACCAAAACCGATAAATCCGGTAACATTCGGGGTATTTCGGACAACATACCAAGAGTCATCTGTAACGATCATATCGACTAAAACATAGCCAGGAAAAACCTTTTTCTCAACGATTTTTCGTTTGCCATTTTTGATTTCAATCTGTTTTTCCTTCGGCACAATTACGTCAAAAATTCGCTCTTGCATATTCATAGACTCAATACGCTGTTTGAGCGATTCGGCAACCTGGTCTTCGTACCCGGAATAGGTATGGATGACATACCAGCTTCTCTCGCCAGATTGCTTCAA
>DAOOSE010000170.1:0-1257 GCA_035389625.1 bacterium | reverse complement strand
CTGTTCTGTACCAGGAGTTCTACCAGGCGAGTCAAGCCGTAGTCTGCTGCAGCAGTGATAGCAACAGCGATCCCGGCAGATATTAAGACAATGATTGTGTGTGCAATCACTTCCTGACGTGTTGGCCAAGTTACTTTTTTAAGTTCTGACCAAACCCCTTTGAAGTACGTAGCAACAATATTGTTTTTCATATTTTGAAATAATTATCAGTGCCAAAGACGGATCTTATTTCTCATTAATACCAAGGATTTTAATAAGTGAATAGTGCTCAGTATGGCCCTTGGTTCTTTTATAATGCTTCTTTGCATGAAATTTCATGATAGAAACATGGTCTCCTCGAGTCTCCTCCAATACTTCTGCTTCAACGTAAGCGTTGGGCACAGTAGGGGCTCCCACCAGAACCTCTTTGTCATTGTTGAGGAGTAGTACCTCCTCAAATTTAACCTTGCTCTTTGGTTTGTCAGACTGGAGGTCGACTCTACATGTCTCATCTGGTGAAACTTTGTACTGCTTTCCAGAAATCTTTACGATTGCAAACATAGTATTTCTTTCTTTTATGGTGAGTTAATCGAACCATAACTTAAAAAAGACCGGCTGGTCCTATATTTGAGATAATCTTATCAGTTTATAAATATTTGTCAAGACAGACTGCCGCTGCCGTGAATCCGGAAATTATTGTGTCATTCTGAGCGCAAGCGAAGAATCCAGCGAAGCGAGTGTTGTTAATACACCTCGACGAGTCGGGGCTAGATCCTTCACTTTGTTCAGGATGACGATTCGTACTTGAATTTCCGGATTCACGGCAGCTGATCAGTATACATCGCTGGCCTAAAAAGAAATTTTCTTATGCCTAATAAATACACTCTCTACCATACCAAGCGCAAAAAATGAGACAAATACTGAAGTACCACCATAGCTTAGCAATGGTAACGTAATTCCTGTCACAGGCATAAGGCCTAAATTCATTCCGATATTAATAACAATCTGGACAAAAAACATTGCGGCCGCACCCATTACGACCAGTGTGCCGAAATTGTCTTGAGCAAGATGCGCACAGTCATAGAGTTTGAGCATTAAAAATCCATATAGCAGAAGCACTACTAACGCTCCGACGAAGCCAAAAGATTCCGCAATTCCGGCAAATATAAAATCGGTGTGCGGCTCCGGTAAAAACTGTAATTGGCTCTGTGTTCCCCTTCCTAGTCCACGACCGAGAATTCCACCTGATCCAATCGCAATTTGGGCTTGCTTGACATT
>DAOOSE010000169.1:0-2711 GCA_035389625.1 bacterium | reverse complement strand
CGTCTTTACCGATCCAAGGTAACCAAACATTCGATATGGCTCGATTGCTCCAGATTGATGTCAAAAGTCCGCCTAATTGAGCCGTTCGTTCGCGGGAATATATCAATGGCTTTTTCGACCTCAAAATAGCCATTTTTTCGACCGCGCTCGTATGCGGAAACAGGTCGACGTGGTTGTCCCTACTTATAATATGGAACCGGGCATACTTGCCGACTGTCTCAAGTCTACGCTCTGAGGGAACAAGTCCAAAATCCCATCGCCTCGACCTTTATAATGGGATAGTTCCCAGCAATGCTAATATTCCAGATCCTATAAGAGAACCGCCAGCGCCTATCGCCAGATCCTTTAACACCTTTAACGATTTTTTTATTAGACCTTCATCTTCTTTTTTATCCAAAGCATCGATTGTGTTCTGAATAATATTTTTTACATTTTCTGTATTATCTCCAAATGTCTGTTGAAACTGCGGGAATTCAAAGTATGTACTTATTTCCTTTAACACCTCTGACGCTTTTTCATAATTAAAGGTCTGTTCGTTGTCCATTTTTTGCTGGGCTCCAGCTGAATTCTGCTGAATCTGAATTCCATTTGCATTATCCCCAATAACAATCGTAGCACCCTTTTCCCCAGCTTCTTTTAAGGCAGCAACAAGTTCATTGTGCCGCCTAAGTTCTTCTGCTTCCTTTTCCTCTCTGGCTTTCTGAACAGCTCTTAATGATTCCTCTTGACTTCTTTGAATACTACTAATCATATTGTTTGTGTAATCAAAATTTGGCTGAGGCAACTTTATCTTGCTAAAATCTATATCTGACATGTTATCATCTCCCAAACTCAAAGTTTATTCATCAGCCTGTTTGCTGTATGACTGCTCGATCAATTCCATGACGTCGTCAATCTCAGACGTATGTTCAAAGAATACCTCAACATCGCCATTACCCCATCTGCCAAGACCGGTGATGTCCTTGCACAGCCCCTTTGGATCGTGAATCTCCGAAAACTTCATATTCAAAGATATACGAAGGCGCTGTTTCTGAACCACTATATCAACGAAATTGGTATCCAACTTGTAGGCAATATACAGCTTCTTAAATTCACGCTTCACATCCGGTGACAGATTACAAATTCGTCTGTCGAGCATATCAAAAAGCGTCCGTGTAAATGCATTGATATCATAAGAGTCAATCGTGTATTTCTGGGCAGGCTTTTCCTCTACCTGATATGGCGCAAGTTCAGCCGCAGTAATCTCAGGATAAGTCCAAATCTGTTCTGCCTTTTCGGCCAGCAACTTTGCACGTTCTTTTATGTGCTGTTCATTCCACTCTGTCAGCTTTACCAGATAGGCATTAAGACGCAGAGCGCTTTCTTTGAATCCACCCTCCATATCCATTTTTACCATAAATGGATTATCGCTCATTTCCGAGTTATAAGCTGTTAGCGTCAGGTTTCCTATTGTATGCAAGTAGGTCTTCTGAACCTCTTTCCAATTTTCGCCAAGCATAGTCTTCCACTCGTCACGTGGATTGCTGTTCTGTGGCATAATGTGTTCAATCGTATAATTCTCGATAATGATTGGAGCTTTGTTCCCGAAGTTTTCAAGGTGGCTGAGAATGAAGTTTCTGGAACGCATATTGTAAATGTCACGGGACACAAATGCCTTCTCAAATTTCTCATCATCCGGGAACTCTTTATAGTCATCGCGCAGCACGAAGAAGGCCTTAATAGAATTCATATAATCATCAGCCTTGATTTCATTACGCAACGTCGCAAAAGTCTTATTAAGCGAATTCGTCGGAATGTCGCAGATGCTTCTACGAAATACATAACTGATGCACATCTTGATAATCTCAATAAGATCATCTTCCGTGATAACGCCCTCTGTGCAATCGTTATGCACTTTGAGCAAGAACGGGAATGCTACTTCCATGCGAAGATCGCCAATATCTGAGTACAAAGATTTTAAGACAGCCTTATCACTCCTGCGGAATACCATGTTTGTATAGTAGGTAGCATTAGTCAACAGACCGGCACAAAGTTCCCGAATCGTGCTGAATTCGCAATTCAAATGATACGCTTTGAATCCCTCGTAAACCCGGTCGATCTTCGGGATGCGCGTAGTCTTCATCGTCAGATAATCACGGAAAAATCTATCCATGACAGAGTCCTGCTTCTCATAATCAAAGAGCAGCTCCATCGGTCTCCACATGTGCTCATAGACATACCGCTGTTCTGACGGTTCAAGCCCCATCAGCACATAGTTTCGGATTAAGTCAGATTCAGACAACTCTTTACCTGTAGAGTTCAAGCTCTCGAAAATTGCCTGCGCATCGTCCACATTTCGATCAAGTGTAATATTGACAATCTGTAGTTTACCTATAGCCTCGTAAACATCTTTCGGCTGCAATTCCATATCGGCTATTTTACCGGCAAAAAAGTTATAGTTCGACAGGATGCGAGACAGACCGGGATCACTGATTGGCTTCTTCTCAACAAGACTAATCAGCAGGTCGCGGTCAGTTTCTGTAAGAAGCAATTTGTACCTCTCGTCACCATCCTCATATTCGTTCTTCAGAAGCATATTATCGATGCGACGAGCATTGATGGTGCCATCTTCCGGATGTTCTTCCGCATAGTCGCGGAGGGCAATCAGCAGCAAGCTCAGCGTGGTTAAACGCTGCTGTCCATCAATTATCATATATTTCTGAACACCAGTC
>DAOOSE010000168.1:0-2728 GCA_035389625.1 bacterium | reverse complement strand
TTTGGCATACGAATACGATCCATATTTTACTTTGTCTATTTCAAGAATAGATCCTCTGCCTCATCAACTCGAAGCAGTTTATGATTATTTTTTAAAGGTACCGCGGATACGTTTTCTTCTGGCGGATGACCCAGGTGCAGGAAAAACAATAATGGCGGGCCTTTTAATAAAAGAGTTAAAAACACGCGGCATAATCAAACGCATCTTAATTATCACTCCTGCTAATCTCACTTTTCAATGGCAGAGAGAATTAAAGGACAAATTCAGGGAAACATTTGAAATCATCAGAGGTGAGGTTCTTCGTGCTAATTATGGAATCAATCCTTGGCAGGAAAAGAATCAAGTCATAACCTCTATTTCCTGGGCTTCAATTGTCGAAGATGCGAACGAAAGTTTATTGAGGTCAAACTGGGATCTGATTATTGTCGATGAAGCTCACAAGATGAGCGCTTCTGATGATGAACATAAAACCTACGCGTATCAGCTTGGTGAAGCGCTATCGGAACGTACCGACCACCTTCTTCTAATGACCGCAACTCCTCACAAGGGCGATCCTGAGCATTTCAGATTATTTCTGCAATTACTGGATAAAGATATTTATGCTGATATTTCAAGCCTCGAGGAAGCTATCAAGAATCATTCGGCGCCGTTTTATTTAAGACGAGTCAAAGAAGCCTTGGTGAGCTTCCCGGACCCGGAAACGGGAAAAGCCAAATCGTTATTCACCAAACGCATTGTTAAAACGGTTGATTTTCAGATCGCAGATGAAGAGTGGGATTTCTACAATGAATTAACGCGCTTTGTTGAAGATATGTCAACAAAAGTCTCCGGGGACAATAGCCCTCAAGCCCGCGCTGTTGGTTTTACAATGGCCATGCTGCAGCGGCGCTTTGCATCCAGTCTCTATGCTGCCAAGCGCAGCTTGGAACGCATGAAAGCAAAACGCGAAGAAATATTGCATGATCCCGAGGCATACCGCAAAAAACGTATCGAAGGCAAATTGCCGGAGGATTTTGATGATTTACCCGATGATGAACAAGCTAAAATGCTGGAGGAACTCGAAGCGTCGGTTATCTCTCTTGATCCGGAAGAGCTAAGGAAAGAAATCAACCGACTCGAGATTCTTATTGGAAAGGCTAATGAATTACAGAAAAAATCTATAGAAACAAAACTAAATCGCTTGAAAGCATTATTGGAAGAAAATGGTATTTTTCGAGATGTCAAGACAAAAGTTCTTCTGTTCACAGAGCACAAAGACACATTAGATTATTTAGCCGGCGATGGCCATAACGGTCGACCTGTAGGGAAGCTGCTGGAATGGGGCCTGGCGATTACCAGTATTTATGGAGGCATGAAAATCGGCGACCGAAATACGCCGGGAACTCGTCTGCATGCCGAAAATGACTTTAAGGAAAACAAACAGATACTTGTTGCTACTGAAGCAGCAGGCGAAGGTATCAATCTGCAATTTTGCTGGCTAATGATAAATTACGACATACCATGGAATCCTGTCCGACTGGAACAGCGTATGGGACGTATCCACAGGTATGGACAAGAAAAGGACTGCTTAATATTAAACTTTGTATCAACCAACACACGCGAAGGTAGAGTAATACAAAAACTATTTGAACGTATTAAACGAATAGAAGACGACATCGATCCTGATCGTACTGGCAAGGTTTTCAATGTGCTCGGCGATCTGCTTCCATCAAATATGATAGAAAAAATGATCCGGGAAATGTACGCTCGCAATTTATCTGAAGATGTAATAAAAGATCGTATCGTTGAAGAGATAGACACCGAACGAATAAAAAAAATCACCAGCTCTACACTGGAAGGCCTTGCCAAACGTGAGTTGAATTTATCTGCGGTTATCGGAAGAACCGTCGAAGCTCGAGAGCGCAGATTGGTGCCGGAAGTGATCATGGATTTTTTTATCCATGCCGCGCCCTATTGGAACATCTATCCGAAAAATAAAGGTATAGTTAACCAGGATGTTTTTACGATCGGCAAAATTCCCAGGAACCTTTGGCACCGTGGGGAATTGCTGGAACCGAGGTTTGGCGTTCTCGGAAAAGATTATAAAGAAATATGTTTCGACAGAGAGACCGCAATAAAAGAAGGAACGATTGAATGGATCACCCCGGGGCATCCTCTGTTCGAAACCGTCCGTGAAGAAAGCTTAGAAGCCTTTTCCAGAGAAATAAAAAAAGGAGCGATTTATTATGACCTATATCGTGAAACGCCGTCACGCCTGGACATTTTTACAGCATCCATTATTGATGGTACGAGCCAGTTGCTTCACAAACGAATTTTTGTTGTAGAAATCCTGATAAGTGGCATCCGGCAACTGCGCCAACCCACAATTTTTCTTGATATTATCGCAACCGATAAGAATACGAAGTCACTTCCAGATGTAAATATGCCCAGTGTTCATGAATCGGAATCTTTTCTAATAAATAATACTCTGATTTTTTACAAAAATGAGATTGAAATAGAACGTAAAAAAGAACTGGATACTATCGAACAGCATCTTGAGTTAAGCCTCAATGCACTGATTCATCGGCAGAATGTCAAGTTAGGTGAGATGATTGAAGCCAAGGAAAATAACCGCGCATGGCAGGGAATTGAGGGTCAGATCAGCCAGGTTGAGCAGCGAATTTTGGATCTGAATAATCGTCTTGATCTGCGCCGCAATAAACTAGTCAAAGAGCGGCAGGTGGCCATT
>DAOOSE010000167.1:0-2735 GCA_035389625.1 bacterium | reverse complement strand
CCCCCCAGCCATCAAGTACGATCAAAGCAAAAACAGGTTTCACAGATTGATTAAAAATTCCCAACTAACCCTCCGCCCAAAAGGCTCCCTCCGTTGCAATCAGCAAAAGCAAAGGGACATTATTAATGAAGCTTCTCTTTCAAAAAGTCGATTGTCTTATTATCGGCCGGCCTCACACCATGCAAAATTGCCAGATAATATGAAACAAAGTCTCCAAACATGATTGCAAGCAGCATCTCCTCCAGCCGATCTCGCACCTGGGAAAAGTACACCTTTTCGTATGAAATTTTGTGATCCCTCAGAATCATTTCAGTAATGGTGTGCCTAAGCTGAATACGCTCTTGCTCAAAACTCGATTCAAACGCAACCACCTGAATCGGAAGTTTTGGAAATTGATAGCCAGCGATCGCATCATGATTCAGCTCCGGAAGAGGTTCACAGAAAGCAAAGCTTTTGGCGTTTTCATTGATTTGAGCCTTGAAGCGAAGTGCTGCCGGATAAAGCTTTTCCGACGCATAAATTACCGGCACTTTTCCGACAATTTTTTCAGCCAAATTTTTTGCCGGGTTTCCAAGCACAGAAACGTTGGGTAAATATTGCTTGGTCTGTACTTTCAGTGTTTTGGCAATCTCCCCAAGTACGCTGAGATCAACATAACCAAGTTTTTCAAAGACAGAGGCCAGCATAACAAAATTTAAGGGAAATGAAGCACGAGGGTGACCTTCGAAAGAGAAAGACAAAACCGGAACCTTGTATCTCTCTGCTAAAGCCTTAAGTTTTCCGCCGGTAGTGATGGCAATCAACTTCGCCCCACAATCGTACGCAGAACCGAAAGAAGCGAGTGTTTCCTCTGTGTTGCCAGAAAAGGAATTTGCAACAACAAGAGTATCCTTGTCGACGTATCCTGGGAGAAGGTAACCATGGATGCTCTCAACGACAATGTTACTGCTTTCAGAGAGCAAAGACTGCATCACATCACCGGCAATGCCGGATCCGCCCATACCACAAAGAACTATCTTTTTTGCTTTGAGGTAATAAGAAGGAATCGAGTGCTGTCTTGAAAGATCAAGGGCAAGAAGAAGCATGTCCGGAAAATTCTCGATTTGAAAAGCCATGCCCTCTGGATCCAAAGATTTAAAATCGATTTTGTCTAATGTTTGGAGATTACCCATAATTTGGATAGTGAATTATGAATTATGAACTAGGGGGAAGTAGTTCGAACCTAACCGAAAATCCTTATTCCTCGTTCCTACTTCTTACAACTACCATTATATCTCCATTTGCGCTAGAATGACAAGAATTAATATTCCATTTCTATGGTATCGCAAAATTACAACATTATCCCATATAGCCCCGAAGAGAATACTGTCATAGCCCAAAGTGCTGCACAGACAGTCCTCGAAAACAAGGTTGTCCTGGCTCCATTCGATACGGTTTATGGGTTGGTCTCAAATCCCTTTGATGACAATGCCATCAAGAAAGTATTTAACCTAAAAGATCGACCGACCGAGAAGACTATTGGTGTCGTTGCCTCAGATATTGATCAAATCTACCGAATTGCGAACGACAAGCATCTTGATTGGATCAAAAAACTGACTCCGGGGCCATATACCTTCATCCTGGAAGCAAAGGGGATGATCCTCTCACCTCATTGTTATAAAAACAATACGATAGCTGTACGAATTCCCGACTCTGTCCTGATTTTGGAAATTGCAAAACTTTCGGGTGGAATAATTGCTCAAACCTCGGCGAACAAATCTGGAAAAAATTCCAATGCTGTACTTGAAAAAGTCTTAAGCCAATTTCAAGAAACAGAACTTAAAGACTTGATGATAATTTTGGATGACAGTATGCCAACAGGGTCACCATCTACAATTTTCGATCTCACCGGAGACACACCTCGGAAAATTGAAAGATAGGCAAGATTGTGTTAAATTTAAGTCGAATTTACTGAATTATCTCATTGTTGCCGCGGTGGCGGAATTGGTAGACGCGCACGACTCAAAATCGTGTTCCCTAAAGGAGTGTGGGTTCGATTCCCACTCGCGGCACCATTGAGATAATTTTGAGCAGACGCGCCCCAATAGATCGGGGTTCCCTAAAGGAGTGTGGGACCCAAAGGGTAGCCTTTGGCTTTCGATTCCCACTCGCGGCACCACTTAAGAAGGATTAAACACTAAAGAAGTTGAGTGTGGCCATACAGTTATCATAAGCCTAAATAAGCAGAAAAATATAAAACAACTCAGCGAAAGCTGGGTTTTTTGTTGTCAAAATTTATAAATCTATTTTTTCTATAACAGAAGTATAATTTATGATGGATTGACAAGGAGGTGTGCATGCCAAACCCATCCGACGGAAAAGAGCCTGCGCCAGGTTTTTCAACAAACATCTTCCGTCTTACAACGGATGTCGCCGTGCTCGAACTGCACGGCGAACTTGATTGCTACACCCAGGTCGCCCTCCCGCCAGCGCTCGAAGCGGTGGGAGAAATCAACCTGGTCATCGACTTTCGAGGTCTGCGCTATATGGGCGCAGACGCACTTCCTGCATTCCTCAAGGCATACCAGCGAAGAGCGGTGAACGGCGGCCGCATCGCACTGGTTGTCTGTTCAGATCAGAGCACAATCCGAAAAGTGCTCCGGATCTGGTTCCAACATTACAAACTCTCGGAAAAAATCGGTGTCTACCCGGACACCGAGAGTGCCCTGACGGCACTGGCGATCAACCCATGATCT
>DAOOSE010000166.1:0-2741 GCA_035389625.1 bacterium | reverse complement strand
ATGAAACAAAAATAAAATCTGTTGCCATTGCAAATCAAAATATACATGGCCTTCCTTCTCATGATATGGTTATAATTACTCATCCTGACTTTTTAATCCCATCGGAAGAATTAGCTCAGTTACTGAGGAGGAATTCCAATCAAAAAAACAGGAACTACAAAACGAAGTAATTTCAATGTTTGAGTCTGAGTTCGGAGAAAAGCAATGATAGAAAAAGGTCACTTGCATCCCGTCACGCAGTTTTTACGGAAGACGATCAATTTTTTTGAGTCGCAGGGTTTTGAAGTTTTTGAGGGACCTGAAGTCGATACCGAGTGGTACAACTTTGATGCTCTCAATGTTCCCGGAGACCATCCCTCCCGCGATGTTCAGGACACCTTTTGGCTCAGGGACGGACGTCTTCTTCGGACACAGACCTCCAATACGCAAGTTCGATACGGGGAAACCCATAAGCCGCCATTTCGGGTCGTCGTTCCTGGGGTTTGCTATCGCAACGAAGCTACCGACTTCGGTCACGAAATAATGTTTTATCAGATAGAGGGACTTTATATCGATGAGAAGGTAAATATCGGCCAGCTTTTCGGTATTCTTAAGGACTATTACAAAGAAATGCTTGGAGCCGAGACTGAGGTACGTTTTCGACCCCATCACTTCCCATTTACCGAGCCAAGCATTGAATTCGATGCCAAATTCAAGGGCAAGTGGCTGGAGCTTGGTGGTGCTGGTATGGTGCACCCCAAAGTAATCAAGAATATGGGACTTGACCCTGAAAATATTCTGGATTTGCCTTTGGGCCCGGGGTGGAGAGACCGATCATGGTGAAATACGGTATCGACGATGTGCGCTTGTTCCGTTCGGGTGACATGAGATTTATAAAACAGTTCTAATATGAAAATTTTAAAAAGTTGGCTAAAAGATTATATCAGCATTGAGGACCTGTCCGACAGGGAAATTGAGGATAAGGTTACTTTTGGTGGTATTGAGGTTGAGGGTATTGAAAAATCGATCGATGATCTTGTCGTCGTTGCTGAAATAGTTGAGATAAAACCCCACCCGAATGCTGACCGGTTGCGGCTTGCAAAAGTTGTTACTGGTGAGGACGAAATTGAAGTTGTTTGTGGTGCTCCAAATATTAAGGTTGGGCAGAAAGTTTCTCTCGCTCAAATTGGGGCCATATTGCCTGGTGGGTTTGAGATCAAAAAGGCCGAAATTCGAGGCGTTGAGTCATACGGAATGTTGTGCGCTGCTGATGAGCTAGGACTTGGTTCTGACCACTCAGGAATAATTATCCTTGCCAATGATACCAAAATAGGCCAAAGAGTTAACGAGATTGTTGAGTGTAAGACAGTTTTTGATCTGAAACCTACCCCCAATAGAGGAGATTGCTTTTCCCATCTAGGCATTGCAAGAGAAATTGCAGCACTCACAAATAGAAAAAATACCCTTCCTGCACCGCCAAGACCAGCGAAAGAAAATACTGACTTAAAAGTGATGATTGAGGATGGCAGAGATTGCCCTCGCTATTATGCTGCTAATATTTGCGATGTCAAGGTTGGTCCTTCGCCGGAGTGGCTGCAAAAACGACTGCTAGCCGTCGGGGCGAAGCCTATAAATAACATTGTCGATGTTACCAATTATATAATGCTTGATCTGGGCCAGCCTCTCCACGCATTTGATGCCCGCAAGATTGCAGGTGAGAAGATTGGTGTCCGAAGAGCAAGGAATGATGAGGAGATCACAATAATTGACGGAACGGTTAGGAAGTTATCATCCGACAACCTTTTGATTACTGATAGCGAAAAAGCCATCGCAATAGCAGGAGTGATGGGTGGAAAAAACTCTGAAATTTCTGACTCCACCATAGATATTATTTTAGAAGCCGCGGAATTCACACCGTCTGTAATTCGAAAAAGCGCTAAGAAACTTGGTATCTCGACGGACGCCTCTTATCACTTCGAGCGTGGAGTTGATCCGCTCGGTGTCCAAAAGGCTTTGCTCAAAGCAATAGAGGTGATTCTAGATGTTGCCGGCGGTGAGGTTAATGGCATCACAGAATCGGTAGCAATTGAGTACCAAGAAAAATCGATTGAAATTCCTTACGATAAGATTAATTCTTTGCTTGGTCTGACACTTGGAACAGCAGAAATTGATAAACATCTGTCCCGTCTGGGATTTACTGTTCAATCAAACAATTTAGCAATGAAACAATTTAGCAATTGTATCATTCCTTCATGGAGGAGAGATGTCTCGATCTGGCAAGATCTGGCAGAGGAGGTCGGCCGAGTTTTTGGACTTAACAATATCGCAGCCAAACCATTAACTCCGATTAGGGAGCCTTCTTTTTCTGATTATCACAAGAAAGAATATTTTAAGGATCTCCTTCTTGAGTGCGGTTTTAGTGAGGTTGCAACCTATTCTATCATCTCTGAGGCTGATGCCAAGACGGCAAACCTCCACACCAACGAACTTCTTGAAATCGCTAACCCGGTGCAACCGGAAAACAAATACATGCGGAATTCTCTGATTCCTGGGCTCCTGAAGGTCGTGGCAAAAAACGGGACCTTCGATCCGCTTTTCATCTTTGAAATTGGCAACGTTTTTTCAAAAGATTTTGAGCTAACAAACCTCGCAATTGTGGCCGCTGGTAAAAATGCTAAAAAAGAAATACATTCGGCAGTTGAACAGATTGAATCTGAATTGAATATTGAGCGGAAGATTGATATTAAAGAACTGCCGGTAGA
>DAOOSE010000165.1:0-2751 GCA_035389625.1 bacterium | reverse complement strand
ATTTCGATGAGAAACGTGGCTGCGGCTTTGTCGCCAATACCTTTGATGGAGGTTAAAAAACTTCTGTATTTACTTCCCTTTGAGAATGATTATTCATACCAATAGAAGTGGCTTGCTGACTTCACGAGGTAACACTCTCCGTTGCCCATGTACGAATGATTTTGCTCTTCCGAACGATGCAAAACCCTTCAATATATAGCGATGCAAGCGGCCCACTATTCCAGGAATATCTGAACGTCCAAAGCTCATCTCCAGGATTAAACCGGGACTTAAAATCTAGCCATGACCGGTTTGCACAACCGAAAGGGACTTGTTTCTGCCCGAACAATAATTTCTTGAAAAAACCCATTATGCTCTGATCATTACAATAACTAAGATTGTCCTGTTCAATATTCTCCACCGTGATTTTCTTTATCAAAGACGTATCCCGCAGTTCCGCCTCCGACAGTTGAATATCCCTCCACCTGTTGTCATCCACGGAGGGCATGTGGATCTCGCAGAAAACCAAATAAATAGCGGAGTATATCAGAAGGGCAATAGTTATATACTGTATTGCTTCCGTTTTTGATATACTCCGTGATTTTATCCAGTATTTCATAAGGCAGCTTCGTCGGTTATTAATTGATAAGAAAATGAACTGAAATTATAAGGTAAGATCGCCTTCCAAACCATTACAACTTGTAAATCTGTCTTGAAACAAATAATCAAGCAAGTTTTATCTTGTTAAAACAGCATAAGCAGGAACAATGAAATTGGTTTGTAATCTATCATATATGGCAGAAAATTGATATACTCGATTTCAGGAAGCAGCGGACCTAATTTTAAGGGGAGAAATTGGCCTTCAGATTTGTGCGCGCTTTCGATCGCCATTCAATAATCTCTCAACATCTGGGGGTTAACGACTTGCATTTGTCATCAATAAGGTTGAAATTGATCAAAGACCACCAAAGCTGAGTTTCTGTTCATCTACAAATGGTGGGTCGCGATCTTAAATCCGAACCGAGTATTACGGATCGAAAGGAAGCAACGCCTGCCCTCAATGGATGCGGCAGCGCGCAAGCGCTAGAGGCAATCCTAATCGGTCATCCGCATATTGAGCGTATATGAAGCATATGGTTGAAACTCGGGCATGAAGCTCACGATTTGACCTTCTCGTAGGTAGTGATGAGCGATGCTAGGGAAAAGCTCTCTCGGCACCTCATGCATTGCGTTTGGGTTGTGAAACATTGATAGCCCTTCACCCCACGTTTCTTCAGATGTCTCGTCAACCTCGTACCTGAACATTCTCGGAACAGAGGCATTCGGATCATGATCGTAACACATGCCCATGCGAATCATTTGGATGTTGGGAACAGAAAATCCCGCCTGCCGCCCAAGGCGGTTAAATTTGGAAATGGTGCCGCTCGCTGATGAGAGTATGGCGCTGATATTTTCGGCTCCGGGCTGATTGAAGAACCCAGATGGGATCATCTTGCCATCAATCTTGTGCATGGCGATTGGCGAGGGTGTGATGATGAGTTGATTTTTCTCGTCATAGTGCCAGTCGTGTTTCACTCCATACAAGTAGTTCATTAATGCCGTGGAACTCCAGAGCATCGACATATCGTCATGGAAGTCCGCGATCGCAAACACAAGAGGATTGCCCTTCACATGGGACAGATTCCAGTATTCCTTCGTAAGCTTTGAATAGAGCGGGCTACCGAACTTGATCGGCATTGACTGCATCGTTGCTTCTAGCACCTCGTCCGGAGTTGGCGGTCGAGACGGTTCCTTGAGATATGTGGGTGGATTCTCGGGCTTCCGACCGACTATGACCGCCTCGATCGCTACAGTCTTCCCGTATTTTTTTATGATAAAATCGGGTGCATTCATAGATCTGTCAATGAATAGCTGTTCTTCAATCAGATACGCATACAAATAGAGTTCCCACAACCGGGCATCGAACCCCGTCGATTGAAACTGCTCAACGAAGTTGCCATCTACGTCAGCATAATGGGGCATCAGCCCTGATATGATCGATCTTGCGGGAAAAAAGACTGAGTCGCTGGACAGGGCTACAAAGTAGGGATGGAGTTTCTCGTGAGCAACAATCGGTGTGAAGAGATCAACACCGACCGGCTCACCTCCTTGGGGCACCACTAGAACCCCAGCTTCGGTGTGGGCGGCGATGGTATCTTGTAGCCAAGAGAGTGCTTCCTCTCTGGTAGCGATGGAGCACTCTTGATCAAACGCCCGAAACCTCCCGCCTTCATCCCTGGCAAGGATCACCGCAGCATAATCGTGATCAATCGTATCCAGAAGAAGCACTCCGATGATGGTCTCACCGTCATTGGCGTACCATCCAAGCTCTTCGCTTATGTATGCAGCGGCTGGGCTCCTAGAGGCTCCGACTAAAGAGTTAAAACGCTTATGGTCAAGTTCCTTTACGACTTGATCAGTCACGCCTTCAGCCCTCCCGTTTCTCACTTCTTCCTTATGCCGAACGAAAAGCTCACCCGGAGCGGCCCCCCCGGGGCCGCGATCGGGTGCAGCGACGGGTTAGAGGTTTTTTATTTTCTTAACATTTTTATTGTCTGCCAGGATGTTTTTCCAGGCAAACGACATTCCCAAAAAATCCAACCGTTAACCATGTTACCCGTTATTGAAACGGCAGCTGCAGAAGGGGAATCGAAACGCTTTCCATTCAGCACAAGGGAGCCAGATTCAACTTTTGCCAATATAGTCTGACCTTTGTAATTGGCACGGAATTCG
>DAOOSE010000164.1:0-2761 GCA_035389625.1 bacterium | reverse complement strand
CACGCCCCCGTCAGAGCATGTTGTTTATGAAAAAGTCCGCTCGCTTGAGCAAAAGGGCTGCCTTAAAGTCTTGAGCAGCGAGCGGACCGGAACACGGCTTCGCCTATTTCTTCCGAACGAGATTGTTGGTCTCGTCCCACTCGCAGCAGCCACCCAACCATTCGATCTTGAGGCGGTTGATTTCTTTGACGTGCCCGAACACAGAGAAGCGATAGTCAAGAGGGAAGAGAACAAGTGCTTCTACTGTCAACGGCGCATAGACGCCAGCTCATACGTCATCGAGCACGTTGTCTCGCGCCCGGTTGGCGATAACAGCTACCAAAACGTTGTCGCTGCTTGTCGCCAGTGCAACAATCGCAAAGGCTCTTCCTCCGTAGAAGAGTTTTTACGCGTTTTGTATCGCGATGGCTTATTGAGCCAGGAAGAGTTTCAGGGTCGTCAGGCGCAGCTTGTCCGGCTACGCGCAGGTGAACTCAAGCCGGTGTTGCATGCAAGCTAACAAATGGCTCAACACCGTGCGCGTCGCGCACTCGACTCGCAACCCGCTACGCGCGTTGCTCACGTGTTAGCCATAGCGTTCGGCCTATGACTGAGATGAAAGTCAATCCAATTGCAATTCGAGAAAAATTTGGTGATGACTACATTGCCGATGAGCGTACCTTTATCATGGGCATCGATCAGCGTTTCACCACACATTTTGCAGAAAGATTTATTGGCCTTAAAGTGTTGGAGACTTGCACAGGTGCAGGCTTCACCACAATATCCCTGGCAAAAACAGCCAAACATGTGTTCTCAGTTGAAATCGATAAATCAAGCCAGAAAAAAGCTATCAACAATATCGAAAAAGCGGGACTTTCATCAAATGTTACTTTTATACTCGGTAGCATCCTAGAACCAGAAACATTAAAGGAACTGCCTACAGTTGACGCAGTATTTATTGATCCTGATTGGGCAGTCACGGGGCCTGATCACATCTATCGATTTCAACAATCCAACACCCAACCACCAGCGGATTTAGTTTTAAGGAATATGCTCAAAATAACGGATAATGTGGCTATCATTTTACCACCGTTTATAAAGGTACAGGAATTCGAAGGTCTCCCAAAACATGAGCGTGAAAAGCTCTATCTGGGTGAAAGTCATGAGCTTTTTTGTCTTTATTTTGGCGATCTCATAAAATCCTTTGGGGAAACTGAATTTCGTGTAACAGAATGACGGCCTTGCCGAACAAAATCAATACAGCCGATCGCTACGCTCCGGCTGATTTTTTCGTTCGCCCGCAGGGAGGAGAAAGATATAGTGACCCATACGAAGCATCGTGTATGCCCGGTAACATTGGCAGGCAGTCTCGACAACAGAATCCGAAGGTGGCTGCAAAATCCGCGCAAAATACTTGAACCTTACGTCAGGGAAGGAATGAAAGTTCTGGATATTGGATGCGGCCCGGGTTTCTTCTCGATTGAACTGGCCCAGATGGTCGGCAAATCAGGCAGAGTTATTGCTTTGGATTTGCAGGAAGGGATGCTTCGGAAACTCAGAGACAAGATTCAGGGAACGAAGATTGAAGAGCGTATCACGCTGCATAAGTGCGAAAAGAACAGTTTCGGTTTGTCGGAGCTTGTTGATTTTGCCCTAGCATTCTACATGGTTCACGAGATCCTTGATCAGGAACGTTTTCTCAATGACATAAAATCGGTACTGAAACCGAAGGGACAGGTTCTCATAGTGGAGCCGCCGTTACACGCCTCAAAGAAGGATTTTGAAGGCACCATCAGAAAAGCACAAGATAAAGGTTTCGTGGTTGTCGACAGGCCAAAAATGTTTCCGAATAAGGCCGTGATTTTACAAAACGGCTAACAAAACGCTGAACCCGATCGTGACCCTTTCGGGCTACTCCGGGTTAGCTCTACGTTAAAACCCTTCAATCAGTAATCTTTAATTTTGCTTATCCCTCGTGATTGCGGACTCGTAGGTGGCAAATGCAATTTTTGCTTCCTGTAACAAAGCATCCAGCAATTTTGGCGGTCATCCAACCTTTCAAATGATATTCAATAAAATACAATATTGACTTTCTGCTGTTTTAGGAGCACGGTAAACAAAAATTTGAATGAGGTATCGTCAAAAGTTTAATAATTAATCTGTGTCATTTTTGTAAAGGTGATGACACGGATTGATTATTGAAACTCTGTTTCTGAAAGGGAAAATAACCTCAATTTGCTGGGTGTGGAAAAACCGATCTACCCGAGCCTATCGAAGTTGGAGAAATCGCTATAAACCAATGTAACTAACTTCTATAACGCACTCCGGGTTATCTCAAGAAATCAGACCAGCTCACGTGTAACACCTAAAAAAGGAGGTATTGTCATGGCAAAAGTAACAATTTTAGGAGCAGGGAATGCAGGTCATTCTTTTGCGTATGATATTGCTCAAAATGGCGGCAAAGTGATGCTTTTTGAACATCCTGATTTCGCGAAAAGTTTGAACGGGATAAAAGAAAAAGGCGGGATAGAAGCGGTGCCTGAATTACCCAGCGAAGTCGGCGGCGCAAAGGCTTTTATGTCTGGTTTTGCCAAGGTAACAATGGTTACGACCGATCCCCAGGAAGCCATGAATTTTTCTGACATCGTGATCATGTGCGTACCAGCTTTCGGACAGGAGACTATCTTCAAGCTTGTCATGCCGCACCTGAGGGATGGAATGATCCTTTGTATTCTCCCCGGCAATTTCGCTTCCCTGATCTTTTCCAAGATGATGAGAGAGG
>DAOOSE010000163.1:0-2763 GCA_035389625.1 bacterium | reverse complement strand
CCAGAAGATATAAAACAAAAAATCAAAAAAATCAAATTCAGCACTTGTTTTTTCGGAATCCAAATTTTTACCGTCAGGAGGGATCGATTTAATTTGAATCTTTGATTTGTTTAGATAAAGCAGCGCTTTTCGGAAATAATTCCAAACAGGAATGCTTTGGTTTCCCTGAATTTGTTGTGCCCGTAAACCATCAACCTCTAATGCCAGGATTGTCTCTGGCTCTTTAATTGCCTCTAAAAGGTCGGCCCATGCTTGAACATTTGGCTTAAACTCTTTTTGTACAAGGAGAATCTCGATGCCGGTTGGCATGATGCGACATTGGAAATCACCCTTGGGCGGCAAACGGATGACAACGAGTTCCTTACTCTTTGTTATTGGCTTTGGAATTGAGGCGTCTAATCTCTGCAAAAAAGAAAAAAATTCTAACGGCTTTATTGATGCCTCAAGAATTATGTGAGTAGCCATATCCGAGCTTATTGATGCCCAGAGAAAACCCGTGGGTTTAAAGCATTCCGTGGAATCGAAGGTCAAGATGCTGTCTCTGATCTCATTGATCCGATCGCCAGAAAGCGCTTCATTATTGGTTGGTTCAATGATTGAAGATGGAAGTGGGTGTTCAAGTGAGCCATGCAAAGAACAGAAAACTACCCCCGTCCCGGAAAGATCGCCAATTGCTGAATAGGAACATTTCGGATCGGGATAAATAATGGGTGACTTTAAATAGGAACCAGAGATAAGCCGAGGAATATCAACACCGGTCAGCATTGTGGAATTATCCATGTTATATATTTCGGTTGCACCAAGAATCACTCGCATATTTGCAAAGCAAGCATCGACCTTTGCTTGAGCCCTTGCTTTGGTGAATTCTGGGATTGCAGAAAACAATTGAGCCAGCCAGGCCTTATCTAAAGCGGTAAGGTTCCGGACTTTTTCGATAAATTGAGCATATATCGTAGTAATGTTTAAACAGAAAACAATTGCGGTGTCGTCACAAAGAACATTTTTTCCGTCGATGAAGGATTCCTCTGACAAATCTTTTTTGGGGGTAGCGGAGCCAGAATTATAGGTCGTTGAAGATGTTTCTTGCTCTTTTTCAGCAGCAATTGGACTGCTCCCTTTACCGCCCTGGTAAGCACCGCCCATCAGCAATGCAAAAACTACTATAGCTATGAGCACCACAAATGTTTGGAATGACCAAGCATTCTGCCCGTGACTCTTTGCTGATGAGAACGAATTGGATGGGTTTTTCTCTAATTCTGAAAAAGCCCCAACTTTTGCTTGAGCCTCGGTTTGAAGAGCACCTACCGCATTCGCATACTTGTTTTGAATCTTCAGAATTTGACCAATTTGGTCGCGAGATAAAATTTGGGCTTCAACAAAATAGGCTCCTATAGGCTTATTTAAACCAATGGCACGATCAGTATTTTGTTTCTCAACGGCAACCTTGATATTTTCTTGGGTCAATAACCCAATGTCGCTGCCAGCTTCGCAGAAGAGACGATCTTGAAGATCCGTAGGTTGTCCCATGTAGCCCTCCATAGCAAATCAAACGGTCTGGTGCAGTGGTAGTAGGGAATCTAAAGGCTTAAAGGTAGTCAGACTCCAGTTGTTTTTGCGTTATTTGAATTCCATCCCGTTTGCTTGGCAGATGTTTTTTTCGGTGGCTGATAAAGCCTCCAAACGGTCAGTTGTGGATTTTAATTCCGCAAATGAAGCCTTAATCGACAATATATTTTGAGTTTCCGTGCTCTTTATAAGATCATCTATAACTGCCTTATACTGTTTTAACAGGGAGATATATTCCTCGTGTGTCTTTTGCATGGGATAAGGCGGTTCAACCTTGTTCGCAGCATCAATAAGGTTCGCGAATTTTGGGCTAACCTTATACTTAATTAAATTCAAAAACTCAGAATCGTCTTCATTCTTTTTTTGTAGAACTTCAATAATACTGTTATGTTGCGTTAAAATCGCTTCATTATAGGAACCAACAAAATAGGAATTGTGATAGTCTAGCAACTTATTAGTGTAGGGATTGCCAGACATGTAGCCCCAGCCACAACCAGCAAGCAATATTACCATCAGAGAACCAACAATTACCCCGTTGGAAAGATGGGGTGCTTTTGTTCGAATCATTTCTGGATATGAAGCCAGAATTAGAACATTAATCACCACCGCGATTCCGATCCACAGCCAAGTGCTGAATTCGTTGTTCGCATACAACAAATTAAAAGTGCCTGCATAGCAATTGTAGAAAAAAACAAGAGGATTAATTACCAGCCATGCAGACGTCTGATCCGAGCTTTCATCTTGTGGAGTGGGAGTTGCAACGACTTCACCATTGCTCGAATTTGGTTGATTCATCGGAGTCCCGGCCTGTTCCAATTTTCCTTGCACCTTCAGAATCTGGCCTATCTGTTCTTTTGTTAAGATATTGGCTTTGAATAGATATTCGCCAATAGGGCTGTTAACACCTATGGCTCTGTCTACTCCTTGCTCTTCAAGCATTCTAGATACTTGCTCATTACTAACAAAGCCTAGGTCAGCCGCGATTTCGCAAAACAATTTGTCTTTCTGATCAGCGAACATTGTTTGTTGCCTCCCAACTTAATAAAGATTATTAGTTTCTATGATCAATCTTCGATAATTGTGTAAAAACTTGAACAAAGCCGTTCTTACCATTTCATTGTTGCTTGTAATTTGCTGTAGTCAGCGGTGGCCCGATTTGCTGGTCAAGTTTTTGTGATTTATAAGTGATTCTCATGC
>DAOOSE010000162.1:0-2805 GCA_035389625.1 bacterium | reverse complement strand
AGGAGATGCGTACACATTACTATCGTTCAGATGGTTCTCAGCCATATACTGCCTCGTAAGCCCCCGATAAAATACCCGTTTTAGTAAAGAGCAGAAGGTATGATCTTTGGCTTCAAAATAACAAAATATGAAGCCAATAAGCAAGGAAGAGTTTAGCGTAATACTGGAACAGCAGCAAGAGAGCGGATTAAGTATCAAAGATTTTTGTTCAAATGAGTCATATCCTGTTTCCAGTTTCCATTACTGGAAAAGTAAATTTGGGTTCACCCGGACTATTGACACTCCACATAGGCAGTCATTACCGGATAAACTGGCACCGGTCAACATCAATTTACCGGTAAAGAACCCGGTCACATCATCTGCTTTGCAGGATGGGAACAAGGGTGAGATAAAAATTAAGTTTCCCGGAGGCATCCAGGTAAGTTTTACAGGCAGCGCACAAGGAGAGATCGCTTTTCATATACTCCATCAAATCTGTTCGGCCCATGTTCTGTCTGAATGATACCATGCGTTATTTCCTGTGTTGCGGGAAGACAGATATGCGAAAAGGGATGAACTCACTGTGCGGGGTCATTCAAAATCAAATGGGCTATGATGTACGCATGGGTGATGTCTTTATTTTCATCAATGGTAGTCGCACGACCATGAAATTACTTCATGCCGAAGATGGCGGACTGGTTTTGTACATGAAAAGGCTCGAAGAAGGCACGTTCCGTCTTCCTGCATACGATACACAGAAGCAATCCTATTCCATGCAATGGCGTGATCTGGTGTTGATGGTAGAAGGTATACAGGACAAACCGGAGGCCCGTTTAAAAAGATTAAAAGCCATGAGAAGCGGTTCGTAAAAAGGGTCAAAAACGATCTAAAAAAGAGCTAAAAAGTTTGTGTATCTGGTTGATATTTAGTATATTTGCGTCATATCAATCAAGGCAGGATGGACGAAACAATAGCACTCTTAATCAAGACCCAGGCGGATCAAATCCGTCAATTGACAGAGTCAAATGCCAAGCAGTCTGAGCAACTTTTAGCCCTGCAAGAGAAGATCGATCAACTGCTTGCCCAGTTGGCATGGTTTACACGACAATTTTTTGGCAGAAAAAGTGAAAAGCTCGCCCAACTGGATCCCAACCAATTATCACTGTTTGAAACCTTAACTGCCGAAGGGCAACGATTGGAAGAGATAGAGGCAGCCCGAGAAGTAGCCCGGGAGGAGATAGATACACGTGCTACTGAAAAGACTCGCCAACGCAGCCATCGTAAATTATTAGAAAATCTGCCTATTGTGGAGGAGGTTATTGAACCTGAATCTATTGATTTGAATATCTATAAGCGTATTGGTGAAGAGCGTACTCGCACCCTTGAATTTGAGCCGGGTAAATTGTTTGTAAAAGAGATTATCCGTCCCAAGTATGGATTAAAAGACAATATGACTCCTGCCGCAGAGGGACAAGCCAGCGTGATTATTGCTCCGCTACCTTTACTTCCCATTTATAAGGGACTTCCCGGGGCCAGTCTGCTGGCAGAAATCCTGCTTCAAAAGTATGAATACCACGTTCCATTTTATCGTCAAATCCGGGAGTTCCACCACTTAGGGGTAAAAATACCGGAAAACACCCTGAATGGTTGGTTTAAACCGGTGTGTGAGTTGCTCAAACCACTTTACGAAGTACTGAAAACAGAGATATTGGAGACCGACTATATCCAGGTAGACGAAACCACCTTACCGGTGATCGACAAAGAAAGTCATCAGGCCAGGAAAGAATACCTGTGGATAGTGAGATCGGTAATGAAAAAACTGGTTTTCTTCCATTACGATGAAGGGTCGAGGTCGCAAAGTACCGTGGTCTCATTACTCGAATCATATAAGGGATATCTCCAAAGTGACGGTTATAATGCCTATAATGTCTTTGATAACAAGGAACAGGTTTGTATTGTGGGCTGTATGGCGCATATACGTCGCAAATATGAAAATGCGCTGAATGAAAATCAAACTCTGGCCCAATACGCACTCGGAGAAATACAGCAACTTTACCGGATAGAACAAATGGCCGAGGATCGTAAACTGTCATTCGAGGATCGGGCACAACTGCGAAAGAAACTGGCAGAACCCATCATACTCTCTCTTGAAAAATGGATGGAGCAAACGTATAGTACAGTTCTTCCAAAAAGCTTAATGGGTCAGGCCATTGCCTACTCTTACTCTATATGGCCCCGTATGAAGCATTACCTGAAAGAGGGTCGTTTAATCATCGATAATAATCTGGCGGAAAATGCGATTCGCCCTATTGCATTATCCAGAAAAAACTTTTTGTTTTGCGGCAATCACCAGGCGGCTGAAAATACTGCCATGATTTGCTCTCTGCTCGCCTCTTGTAAGGAGTCTAAAGTGAATCCCAGAGAATGGCTCATCGATATCATTGCCAAAATGCCCTATTATCAAAAACCCTCAGCTAAAAACAACCTCAACGAACTTTTACCCCACAAATGGAATAAAAACGAATCCGGTAAAATCTAACAATACTCTAACGAAACGCTAACGATTGATCGTAAAACTATACACTTGTGAAAAAAAAGGGGCACTTTATCGGGAGCTTACACTGCCTCAGTATTTCAGTTTGTTCCTTGACCATTGGAACAATACGGGATTTTCTACCCTTACCAAAGAGTCGTATTGAGTATGGCTCATAATCGATTCTGACGGACTCCACAGTAAGGTCGGCAATCTCTTGTACTCTGGCTCCTGTGTCATGGAATTACTAACTTAGTTGGGACACAGAGTTAAGCATAAAAGTTTAATTTTGT
>DAOOSE010000161.1:0-2805 GCA_035389625.1 bacterium | reverse complement strand
GTCAAGCAAGTTTATGCATTCATTGATGCATCTAATCTGTTTTGGGGAGGCAGGGAGAGTATTGGCTTCAAAATCAGTTATTCTAGGCTTCTCAAGCTTCTTCAAGATCGATTTGGGGTGAGCAAGGCTTTCTATTATGGCGGGGTTAGGATTTTTGATTTTGAATATTCGATTCTAGACAACAAAGCACTTGATCTAGCCAAGCTGACGGACCACTTAAAGGAGCTAAAAGCATCAAAAACGGAACAAGCCGAGATGGATTTAATTGATAAAACTCTCGAAAAGATTCACTTTTACCAGTTGCTCGAGGGCTACGGCTACACGATGAGGATTAAGCCGGCGAAGGTGTTTTATGATGAGGATGACGTAAACCAGGAGCGCCCCATACTGAAAGCAAATTGCGATGTGGATATGACCTTCGATATGATGCGCTTTATGTCTCAATATTCCGGAGTAGTAGCCATGACAGGGGATGGTGACTTTGCTGCAGTTTTAAATTACCTCAAAAATCAGGATCGGACCGTGACTGTGGTTTCTAGATGGGAACGGACTGCCAAGGAAATTCGCCAGATCGTAGGGGACGATTTCGTTGACTTTTCCAAACTACAAAGACAGATTCAGTACTAATACTACCGCCGACATCTTGCCCTGATTTTCTCTTCGAAATTCGCCCTTTAAAGTGTTGACACGAGCAGTCGAATCTGTTAATCTTCTCTTTAGACTCATTTTTGTTGATTTTGATAAGAAATGGATAGAAAATATCCTTTGATTATCATTTTCTGTGTACATAGATTCTACTCACGAGGCCAACCGGTTTCATGTGTTGAAATCTAGAGTTGAACATTAACAACTGAATATAATATTAGAGAAACAAGCATCTTTAAATATAATATCTCCCGATATTAATTTAGTGTAATGCAGTATCTGGCCGTATTAATACCTAAAACCCGATTTTCGGGTCACAGTAAAAAATATAATCAGAAATTGCTAGTCAAACATATCAAGTCAAGAGCTTTGCTTCGCAAAGCTACATAAATGGACAACAGACCAAACGGACGACGAACGACAGACGACGAATCAGTTGTCAGTTATCCGTAAAATCCGTCGTCCATATGTGGCTATGCGAAGCATGGCTTTTTGACCTCTGAATTATATTCGTTGCATTTAAGGGCGTATGGTGGATGCCTTGGGAGAAGTGGCCGACGAAGGACGTAGTAGTCTGCGATAAGCCTCGGGGAGCTGACAAACAAGCTTTGATCCGGGGATGTCCGAATGGGGAAACCCCTTGAGCCGTGCTTCGCACGGAATTATCAATGATCAATTACCAACAATCAATTAGTCAAGCAATCGAAAAAAATGAAAAATTAATTGAAATTGTAAATTGTAAAATTGGAAATTCGTGCGAAGCACGGCGGGTAAGCCGGGGAACTGAAACATCTTAGTACCCGGAGGAAAAGAAATCGAAAGAGATTCCCTTAGTAGTGGCGAGCGAACAGGGATAAGTCCAAACCACCGTGCGTAGCACGGAATTATCAAATTCTAATGATCAATTATCAATGTTCAATGATCTATTAATATTCAATTTGTATAAGTACAAATGATAAACTTGATTATTGCTACTTGATCCTTGATACTTGAGTACTGATACTTCCGATGCTGCGCATCGGTGGGGTTGTGGGACTCACGTAATCTTTGCGAAACGATAGGAGAATGAGCCTGGAAAGGACGACCACAGAGCGTGAAAGTCGCGTATCTTAAATCCTAGTAGCAAAGAGGTGATGTTCCCGAGTAGCACCAGGCACGTGAAATCTGGTGTGAATCCGGGCCGTTCACGGTCCAAGACTAAATACCACTTCTCACCGATAGTGAACAAGTACTGTGAAGGAAAGGCGAAAAGAACCCCGCATAGGGGAGTGAAATAGAACCTGAAACCATATGCTCACAAGGAGTCAACGCCGTGCATAGCACGGAAAGCCCAAATCCAAGACCCCAAAACCAAAAGAATAGAACAAAGCAAAAACTCAAAAACATAGTCTGTGATTGCTTTTTGCTTATATTTTGGCTCTGGAGTCTGGTGTCTTGGTTTTTCCGCGCTGTGCGCGGTTATGGCGTGCCTTTTGTAGAATGACCCAACGAGTGAGCTGTATGTAGCAAGCTTAAAGGAAATTTCCTGGAGGCGTAGTGAAAGCGAGGCTTAATTGGCCGAAAAACCGTGCTTTGCACGGAGTGATCAAGTATCAAGTATCAATGATCATTTAATTAGCAATTTCAAAAGTATCAAGTAATTGAAAAATTGAAAATTGGACATTAATTGAAAATTGTGACTTGAAAATTGATAATTCCATGCAAAGCATGGAGTTACATGCACTCGACCCGAAACCGGGTGATCTATCCATGGGCAGGCTGAAGGCAGGGTAAAACCTGCTGGAGGGCCGAACCACTCAACGTGTCAAAGTTGATGGATGACCTGTGGATAGCGGAGAAATTCCAATCGAACCCGGAAATAGCTGGTTCTCCTCGAAATATATATAGGTATAGCCTGGTATTTTGTTGCAGAGAGAGGTAGAGCACTGACTGAACTATGGGGACTTCGGTTCTCGTATTCAAACAAACTCCGAATTCTCTCTGATTCATACCAGAGTCAGAACGCGAGGGCTAAGCCCCGCGCTCGAAAGGGAAACAGCCCAGACCGTCATCTAAGGTCCCTAACTATAATCTAAGTGGTTAAGGCAGTGGAATCTCCAAAACAACCAGGATGTTGGCTTAGAAGCAGCCATTCATTCAAAGAGTGCGTAATAGCTCACT
>DAOOSE010000160.1:0-2810 GCA_035389625.1 bacterium | reverse complement strand
TTACAAAGAATTCCTCCATCTGCTGCAGTGCTTCAGAAAGAGGTTTATCTTGAATTGCATTACGAGCAAGATTGCTGGAGACTTCCAATGCTTTCCGCTTGAACGCTTTTTCACGCACGATCTTTGCGTAAGACTCGGCGTGCATAGAGGTGGGGGTAACGGAAAGCAACCCTATCAGGTAAGCAGGACCACCAATTTCCTTTAGTTGTCCACTGGTGTTCAAAGCATTACACATGGTGACAAAATCAATCTGAAGTTCCGCTTCAGTGAGATGGGTCATCGCTTCCCAAATCCAACGGTGACGGACCAAGTAGAAATATTCCGCTTTCACGCAAGTAGTCAGATCCACAAATCGATCAGGCGCTATCATGATGGAACCGAGCAGAGCGCGTTCGGCATCAACATCACTGGGTGGAATGGGATCTGGCATAGAATGCTCCAAAAAGGTATAGAAATGACGCTCTTTCAATTAATTAACGAAAAAGCGACCTGCATAACAAAATTATCTGTTATGCGGTCGCTCCAACGATTTAGAAAAAGACCAAGGAGTTCAGCGACCAAACACGAAAAGCATACTTCTCACCGGGTAGTTTATCGGTACCTTTTTATTCTACAAATAAATTATGCTTAATCCTAGGGGGCCAAATCAATTTACTTAATCACCAACAACCGAATGGAACTGACCACGGCCATTCGAGCGTTGAGTTCACTCAAAGAACCCTCAAAAGTCACCCTTTTTATCGATTCAAGATACATGCAGCGCGGCATCACAAAATGGACGCCTTCCAGGCTGGCGAAGAACTGGCGCGGCAGCAACGGGATGTTGCTCAACCAGTACCTGTGGAAAGAGCTGCTGGCTGCTGCCAACCCTTACCAGATCACCTAGAAGTGGGTAATGGGACATTCAGGCAACCGTTTTAATACGCGCGCGGATGCTTAGGTACAACAGGCAAGAGAAAAAAATCAGGCTGCCCATCGGCAGCCTGAAAACAAAATTGAGCTGTAAGGAATTCTTATCTAAAACGAGAATTATCGGATTTTAGATATAGTTGATATTCTACCTTGTTTTCTATAAGTTCGAATTCAATCAGATAAGGTTCCCCATTGATTTCAAGTTCCTGGCGAAGCAAAAGGAATTCCTGATCGTTCATGTTCCCAAATGATTTATAGTAGTTAAAAGCACCGAGGGATTTTGCCGGACTAGGTTCGACATCAACATTAACCTGAATTGACGGCGCAACTATTTGCTGAAGTGGTTCAAAGAAACTGCCTTTCTTAGATTGAACATATTGAGCCAATGAACTCATGGCCGGGAGATCAAAAACATACGGACCGAATCTTGTATATAAAAAGTTTCTTTTCTCCAGAAGAGGGATGGAAGGATAATCCCATGAAGTAGTGATATCCCATACATCCGCAAGAATGGTTTCTGCCTTCTGGCGGTACTCGATTGCCTTGGCATCATCCACCCGAGTGTACGAGATGCCCATATCGGCATAAGCTTGGACTTGTTCAGGATGTGCCTTTCGATAATCGAAGGTTTCGGCCGCCGCCAGATAGGCATTGGCTACCTGCAAACTTGCCTCAAACGAGGGAAGGATGTCGCTTTCATTGGCAGCTTTGTATACATGATATTTTCCATCGAGGAAAATGGCATAATTCGCTTCGATCTGCGCCAGTATTCCATTGAAGTCCACGTCGGCCATTTTGAACTGTTCAGGGTAATTCTTTTCCAGAAGGCAAGCCATGATCACTGCATTGGTATAGGTGTCCACTAACGTATAACCTTCGATCAGGTGCAGACCTGTATCATCCCCATAGTAGAGTACTTGTTTCAAATTATCAGCAAGTGCATTAAAGCGCTCCTCGATCAATCTGCGTTGTTCATCAACGTTATAGTCTGGCGTACTCACACCATAGATCGTATCAAGTCCGTATTTTTCATCCAGTTTTAGGTAATAGATGGTCTGGACCAGGGTTTCAATATTGGTTTCGTTTTCCCAAAAATCAGGCTGCTCGCCGGTGATCCTGCGTCCAAATGCGTCTCCATAGTAATCTGGCTGCCGCCAGTAACCCTTGTAATCCACCCATTGCATGAGTTCAATCAGGTCAGGGTCAGGATCAAGCAGGTAGTATTGCTGGACGGCGATGTTCCACCAGCCAATGCTGCGTCCGCCACCAAATTGACCGACATAGGCAGCCATGTCTCCATTAAGCATCTCCTGCATGGCAGAGATGATGCGGCGGGCGTCTTGCATTTTGCCAATCCGGATGTATGTCAAAACCGCATACGCCTGATCGATCATTTTTTCTGAATATAGAATCTTATTCTGATCGGGAGTAAGCGTATCGATTTGTTCTTGTGTTATTAGAGTCGTGTCGTAAGAACTGACAAGGCCTTGACCATCATCAAAAACCTGCATCAATCCATTAAGCTCTTCGTTGAGCGCTGCTTCGGCAAGGACCGCCGGGTCGATGGTTGGCTCAGGAGTTGGTTTGGCGGTTGGTACTACTGTTGGTGCAGAGGCTGAGGGAGTGACAGCAGTAGGTGTTTGGGTTGCTCCACAAGCCGAGATCAAAATTGAAACGATCACGACGATGGAGATATTAAACAGCAAAAATCTATTTCCCATGCCTTTTTGATCATTTATCGTGTTTTTGATTTTTTGGTAGTTCATATCAATGCCCCTCTCACACTAAGAATTTTATTTTTGTGATTGAAATGTTGTTAGTAGTAATCTTTATTCTACCAGACCTGACACGATCATAAATCCTGATCGAAAATGTAGTTTCTCAGTATATTTGTTGTG
>DAOOSE010000159.1:0-2812 GCA_035389625.1 bacterium | reverse complement strand
TGGATAAAAGCATTTAAAATGCCGATATAGCTCAATGGTAGAGCAACACTTTTGTAAAGTGAAGGTTGTGGGTTCAAGTCCCTCTATCGGCTCCATGAATCATTGAAAATTATCCGAAGGATCAGGAATGGCCAAAGATGCTAGAAAATTGGTAACACTCGAGTGCAGCACTTGCAAAGCTCGTAATTACCACACAGACAAAAGACTCAAGGGACAAGATGTACCCAAGCGTTTAGAGTTCGAAAAATATTGCAAGATGTGCAAAACACGCACTTTGCACAAAGAAACAAAATAGCCACTTGACATACAATTGGCCACAATTCATACTGATAATGTAGGTCACATAACTAAATTTATCGGTATGAAAAAGGTTGAATATTTCAAGGCTCGGGAGTTGAGGCAAAAAGGATTTTCGCTGACTGAAATTAGTAATCGAATAAGTGTTGCGAAAAGTACCGTTTCAGGCTGGGTAAAAGACATCGTACTGGATGATGAGGCGATGTCCAGGCTGAGAGAAAAAGTGAGCAACGGGCAGTTGAAATCTGCTAATATCAAGAGAGCAAAGACCCAAGCAACTCTCCAGAAATGCTATGATGATGCTAAGAGAACCTTGCTCGACTACCAGATAGACCATTCTAACTCAAGAATTCTGTGCAGTTTAATTTATTGGTGTGAAGGGGGAAAGGGTGAGAGAAGAATTGTTCAGTTTACAAATTCAGACCCGAACCTTATGCAAGCCTTCCTCTCCTTATTCAGGTCTAGTTACAAACTAAGCGAAGAAAAGTTCAGGGTTTGCATTCATCTACACGATTATCATAATAAAGATAAACAGATCGCTTTCTGGTCAAAGATCACCAAGATTCCAGAACAACAATTTATTAAACCATTTTTTAAAATTAATCAGGGAAAAAATATTCACCCAGAATACCAGGGGTGCGCACAGATTCGATATTGTGACGTCAAAGTTGCCAGAGATTTGATTATGACTGGCCAAGCAATGATCGACCACATAAATTTAGGGGCTTAGTTTAACGGTAAAACATTTCTCTCCAAAAGAAGCAATAGGGGTTCGACTCCTCTAGCCCCTGCCAAAAAGATTTCACTTTCATGTGAAATCTTTTTGTAATAAGGCAAAACTGGTTTAAACTTTTTCACTTAATGCTATTATGAGTTAGCAGATGAAACAAATTACATTCATTACCGGTAACGTAAAGAAGGCGGAGTATTTGGAAAGATACTTGGGATTTCCGATTACACATCAAAAAGTCGACCTGGATGAAATTCAATCACTCGATCTGAACAAAATTGTTGAACACAAGGTAAGGCAAGCGTACGACATGATCCAAAAACCTGTTTTGGTCGAGGATGTTTCACTGGAATTCACAACCCTAGGAAAACTGCCGGGGCCGTTTATCAGGTTTTTTGTCGAGGAAGTCCCCTTTGAAACGATCTGTTCGATGATTGATGGCAAATCCAGGGAAGCGTATGCGTGCTGTGTTTTTGGCTATTATGATGGCAAAATATTAAAGCTTATCGAAAGTTCTCTGCGAGGTGAGATTGCAAGAAAACCGGCAGGTGAAAATGGCTATGGCTGGGATAAGATATTTATTCCGGAAGGCTATAGCGTCACACGGGCTTCCCTTGATCCTGAAGATGACAGAAAAACCTATCTGCAAATCAAACCATTGGAGAAAGTAAAAGAATTCTTAACCAGTCTCAGATAAAAGCAGCAAACGAATCTAATTGATGAGATTATTCACTGAGTGAACCCCGAAACCCCTGGCAGCATAGTACGATTCTGCTCCGTTGTGATACATGAAAACGTGGTCGTAGCGACGATCGCAAAAGAGAGCGCCGCCGATCTTTCTAATTTTGATGGTGTTTTGACCCAACTACGTTATTAAAGATGAATATCAAGCGCATAATCGCCAATCTAATTCAAGGCACGGAAAAACACCCTGCCTGCGATATCAAGATTAGCGTCTTATCTGGCAAAGAGTAAGATAAGAAACCCGATCATTGTATAAATCCCAAGCCATCCGATACTGTAAATAGCAGCTTTAATGCCATCAATCTTCTTATTGCTGAGAAAAAGCAGTATGGATTGACCAAAAACCAGTCCACCAACAACAGCTGCTGATAGGGAAAATAGCAACAAGACAGCAAAGGGAGCAAGCATATTATCTTCTTTGCCAAATAATTTCTCCCCATTTTGCATTACTTGAGAAACTGCGAAGATATAGATAGCAGCACCAGAGGTGTTTCGAAATGTTTTGATTAGTAGTTCTTTGTTCATATTATGGTCTCCCGATTAATTTATTTGTTTGTTGGTCATGCAATGAGGGGTTCGTTTTCGTCGCTTTTGTATTCTAGGACATCTCCAGGTTGGCACTCTAAAGCTTTGCAAATCGCTTCTAAGGTTGATAACCGAATTGCTTTGGCCTTGCCATTTTTCAATATAGAAAGATTGGCCATTGTGATCCCTACCCTCTCTGAAAGTTCGGTGACACTCATTTTTCTTCTTGCAAGCATCACATCGATATTTATAATAATTGCCATGTGATTCCTTTAGACCGTTAAGTCATTTTCCGATTTAAAATCAATGGCATCATGCAGAAGCTTTTGGAGGACAGCTGCGAACGTTGTTACCACAATAGAGGCAAAAATAATAACTAGTCCAATAGCAAAGACGCCCGGAGCATCATCGCCATCTGCGATGACAAATAGAAAAGGTACACTAGCTATATACAAGAGACCAATTGCAATCCCGCAGTACTTAATATTCTTCAAAGCTTTCACTGATAATTCCGAG
>DAOOSE010000158.1:0-2815 GCA_035389625.1 bacterium | reverse complement strand
TCTTCTCGATGACCTCGGCGATTACCGAGAAGCAAAAAGTCTGCTTGAAAAAGCGATCCTTACCGATGAAAAGAAGCTTGGTGATGGTCATCCAGATACGGCGCTTAAATACTCGAATTTGGCAAGCGTGCTTGAACACCTTGGTGATTACCAAGGAGCTAAAACGCTGCTTGAAAAAGCTAAGCAGTCCTCCGAAAAATATTTTGGACCTGACCATCCGGATACAGTGTTGATGAACTCGAAACTGGCAATGATCCATTTACAAAACGGCGATTATCAAGTGGCCCTAAACTTACTTGAACAAGCTGTGCTTTCAGCGGTGAAATCTTTTGGACCTAACCACCCTACTACCTCTTTGCATTATTCACAATTGGCAATGGTCCTCCAATCTGTTGGTGATTATCACGGCGCAAGAGATCTGTTTGAAAAAGTAATACATATAGCAGAGAAATCCTATGGCATTGAACATCAAAACACTGCCATTGCTTATTCTAATTTCGCAATGATCCTGAAAGACTTTGGTGATTATCAAAAGGCTTTAGCATTTGCGCAAAAAGCTATTGATATCTTATCTCTTCATCTACCGATAGAGCATCCAACTTTTAAAACAATATCAGACAATTATAAATCAATTATCTATGAAATGGGAAATTAATGGAGGCATCTATGGAACCAATCACTATCAGCACATTGTTTGCTGCGGCTTTGGGCTATATTCTCAAAGGTGCAGCGCAGAGCAAGGCAGCAGAAACAGCTAAAGAAGAGTTGCTTGGAGGTTTCTGGCAGTGGATACGACCACTGTTTATCAAGGATATTCCAGAGATTGAAGAAAACCCAGAAGAGATTGACGTTGAGACGAGGAGTGCTCAAAAACTTCGGCAATTAATGCTTGATGAAGGATTTTCGAATGACTTGGCAGGCTGGGTAGACAAATTGAAAAAGGCAGGTATCAAGGAGATAAATTTTATAGAGGGAAACCTTACAGATATTGATGAGATAACAATTGGAGATACAACATATTCTCCCAACGACAAGTTTGATAGAAAGAATTTTATTAAGGGTGATATAAAAAGAGTTAAAAAGATCACCATCGGAGACAGATAGTAAACTTAATGCCCATTAAATCAAGTGGCCTACATTCTATGCCCACCAGACATGTCCTTGCTTCTAAGAGGATTATCAGGGATAACTTTTGACTTATGGGACATCCAATTCATTCAAAGAATTCCCCGAAATATTGATCAATCATCGGAACCATATTATAGTCAACAATAGCCCCGGTAAAATGGCAAAAATGGAAAAGAACATTGTCAAAGGTAACATATCTAATGTCGGCTCAGTGAGGATCGGGGATACGTTTATTTCTGAACCGCCACCTCTTCCCAAATCCTTGACTGTGTACATGCCTCGAACCTCAATGAGCGAAATCGTCGGACGTGATGCCGAGTTGGCTGATCTTTACCAGAGGCTCTTTGAGAATCACAAAGTTGTATTGGTCAATGGCATGGGTGGGATTGGCAAGACCATTCTCGCTCAAGTGTATGTGGATCATTTTTGGGATGAATACTGTCATATTGCGTGGATAAGCCAACTTTCCGAAGATCTTGTCAACGATTTTGTTAATGCGGCAGGCCTCATCGGTAATCTGAGTATTCAATCAGCCGGTAAAGCTGCCAAAGAAATCTTTATAAGCATCCTGAACGAGCTGAATAGGATCACGGAAAAGCCAAATCTGCTCATTATTGACAACGCTGACGCTTCTTTAGCCGAATTGGCCAATTATTTACCACACCAACCTCACTGGCACATCTTGGTAACATCTCGGGAGAAGATAGAAAAATTTGATTTGAAAGAGCTTGATTTCTTGTCTGAGGATGAGGCAATTGAATTATTTTTGAGGCATTATACACATAATGACATTCTTAAATCTGAAATTGCAGATCTTGTCCATATAGTCGACCGTCACACACTCACAATCGAAATACTGGCCAAAACAGCTCAAAGGCAGAGAACTGAAATCACATCACTAAAAGTGGCAATCCAGAAGAATCTCAAAGCAAATGTATTCATCCCTCACAGCGGCAATAAAATTGACCATGTTACTTCCTATCTATCCTCGATTTTCAATTTGAGCAAATTAAGTGATGATGAGATTGGGCTTCTCAAGCAGTTCGTTTGTTTACCTTCAGTTTTTCATGAATACAACCTATTAAAAGAAATTATCAGACATCAAGATCCTAGTTGGTATCATCGTCGCTCTTGGATATCTAAGTTGAATAATTTATCTGAATTCATATTAAAGCGAACCCGCGATAACAGTGAGGGTAATTTCTCGGGAACTCTGGCGACCCTCGTTGAAAAAGGATGGCTGCTTAGAAGGCCTGACCACGACAGCTACAGGATGCATCTCATAATTGCAGAGGTTATTAAGAAACAGAAGCCGGTTGTTCTGACTGACGTTTCAAAACTCGTCGATTCAATAACTGAGAAATTGTCGCTAGATCAATCCAAAGACAATCCAATTGATAAATTTCCATGGATTCCCTTTGGTCAGTCAATTTTAAATGTTTTCTCTGAAAGTCAAGATAGTAAGATCGCAGTACTGCAAAGTAATCTGGCATCGGCGCTTCAAGCCCTCGGCGATTATCAAGGGGCTAAAACCCTGCTGGAGAAAGCCCTGCGCTCTGCGGAGAAAAACTTGGGCGCCGACCATCCCACCACCGCCGTTCGCTATTCGAATTTGGCCATGGTACTAAAGGACCTCGGCGATTATCAAGGGGCTAAAACCCTGCTGGAGAAAGCCCTGCGCTCGGAC
>DAOOSE010000157.1:0-2823 GCA_035389625.1 bacterium | reverse complement strand
TAAAATATCAGTAGTATCCCAACATCAAATAAAAATGAACTCCTTATTACATTAATTTAAAATATCTTAGAAGTTATTGTAGCTTAGGATCGATTTCGATGCTGTATGTATATTTTAAGATGCAATTTGTCAATCTTATATCCTTTCATGAGTGTACTGGGACACTACTGATTTAATATTTAAATTAGTTGCCCCCATTCCAACGCTTCGAGATAGCTGCAAATCGATTAATTAGTGCTTATAAAAGGCTGTATAAAAAGCAAATAACATTTGCCATTGATTCCATTTTTACCACTAAAGCCAAACTTCCATCATCCCCCTTTCCTATCAGCTTGTACGTAGCTATTTGCCACAGAAGGCGCTGCAAATTCATAAACTCAAATTGATGTGTGCTGTTGAGTTTTAAGATTAGTTGAAAATGAATTTATATTTTTGTCAGCTGTTGTGCAACTGATAGGGCCTGATTATGTGCGGCTTGCCACTCATCTCGTATTACTTTAATTGATTCTAACTCTTTGATAGGGTGCCTGCTACTCAGGGCTTTATCTAATTCGTGAGTAGCCATGCTAAATTCCAATAGTGTTTTTCGAATCGCTACTTCTATATTTTTATATTTGTCGCCGATCGCTTTTATTCTCTGCATGAGATCCCTCTTTCATTGTTTGAAATTGCGAAAAAAACTTTACCAATATGGAAATGGATTAATGAGAATAAATACTTTCGAAACTGCAGTATTACTTAAGCCTTTCTGTTATCAATATTTTGATTTTCAAATGCTTTTTGATAGTCAGCAGAACTTAGAACCGTATCCCACAAGCCAATTGCTTCATTTTCATGTTTATTGATCCCCGTGTAAACAAGACTGGAATCTTCATACCTTTTAAATTTGTAAACGGCATCATTCATTAATGCACTATTGAAAACCCCGAGGCTAACGAGGAGCTCGAAATCTTTTACACTCAAGCCAGTCACCTTTTTAAATAGTCCAGGCTCAAGCTGTGTGATGACATCTCTTAAGGCACGTTCTCTATAATCAGTGAGATACATGAAGATAGGTATACGAGTCGCAAATTTTATCAGCTTTTCTTGAATCTGTTTTCTGAGACTTTTATATTGCTTTTCCTCTTCAGAAAGTTCTTTTTTCTCTTTAGGAGTAAGCTCTCTGTCATTGGCTTCTTTCTTTGCCTTTTTTACAGCTTCAGACTTGTTAATAATGGTCTCTATGTCCTGATTGAGCGAACGAAAACCCTCCATGCTCATAAGAGCTTCCATTGCAGCTTTATTATTCATTAATCGCTGCAGTGTACCATTGTCGACGTTCACAAGTAACGCACTTTCCCAGCGCCTCGCAAGCAAAGTCGCTGTAGTGCCACTCATTGCCATTTCCAAGATTCCTGCAGCATCAATCTGCTTCATGGAACTGCCGTCATAGGCTAGGACTGGCAAGAAGCTTATAAATTCCTCTACCTTCTTTTCCGGGTCGGTCTCATTAACATTAAGCCGGCAACTATAGTCCGCAATCTGCCTTAGTGCCCGATTAGGGGCGAAATCGAATACATAGCACTCCTCTTTGATAATCTGCTCTGAATTAGGCGACGCGCCATCCGGGTTTCGCACTGTCCAAGGTGATTGCACCCGAAATGCTGCTTGAAAGTAGGTCTCAGGACTGGAAGAGTTGCGCAACATGAGAATGCCTGTCCATGGCTTGACCGTGATGCCAGTTGTTAGCTTGCCACAAGATAATGTTATGGACTTGGATGTAAGAGGATCTTCCATAGCCTCTAGCACGGGTGGTAAAGCTGCCACACCAATCCCAGCGGCGCTGCCTGCCGCTAAGACGACCTTATAGTCGTGGTAGAAACGGTTCTGTTTTTTTTCTAATAGATTGCGCATGGCATGGCAAGCTGCGACACTCGGAAGAAACCAGAATGTGTGCGAAAGAACGTTAAGCAGCCGTGCGTCAGAAAACGGCATCGGTGGTCGATGGACGCCAAGTTTTAGATTGTCAACGCTGGAAGGCATGAACGCGCCACGAATCAAATCCAGCCACTTCTGGACTTCGTCCTCGTACTTAAACTTAGCTTGAGTGCCTATACCCTCCGCTGAAAAAAAGATGTTCAAGTCGAACTCGTTGAACTCTCCCTGTATGGCAATTTCACGGATCGCATCTGGCAGTTGGTAGGTAAGGAGTACCATCCTGGGTAAAGCTGCATAAGGATTGTTGGAGGCCTTCCAGTCCCGCTTAGCCCGTTGCTCATCAGAATAGGTCCAGTTGTAGATCTGTTCTTCAATGAACTCACCCGATGCTATAGCTCGGAACGGTGTGCCTGAGAGGTAGAGGTAGCCGTTGGTAGTAATGGGCATAATCTCTTCATCAAAGACTTCGATGCCTTCGCCCTCGGCGAACTCAACCTCTCTCTTTTCCTCAGCCTCGAACAGTTCCTTGGCGTTTTCGCGCCATGCGCCATAATGGTATTCATCCAGAATGACACAATCCCAGTTCGTTGAGTGGACCCACTCGTTTTTCGTCTTGATGCCACCAGTGCTAGGGTTACGGCCCAGGTAGTCCTGAAATGACCCAAAACAGACGAAAGGCTTTTTCTTGTCTGCCTGTTCGTATGTTAGTCCACCGGGTTTGATGAACTGCCAACCCTGGAAGTCTACATGGCACTTCAGGTCTTCTTCCCAAGCACTTTGCACCGCCGGTTTGAAAGTCAGTACCAGCACCTTCCGCCACCCCATCTTCTTCGCGAGTTGATAGGCCGCAAAAGTTTTGCCAAAACGCATCTTGCAGTTCCAGAGGAAGTGCGGCGGCTTGTTGTG
>DAOOSE010000156.1:0-2852 GCA_035389625.1 bacterium | reverse complement strand
CTTCTTGTAAGAAGATTGAATATCACCGCAGGTCGTGTGATAGAGGAATCCACCGTACCACAGAAAAATGTCGGGTTTGAACAGCTCGACTTATTCACAGACTACGAGGCACTTCAAGCAGACCAAGAGCGGGAAAAAGCAGAGCTTGAACGAGAAAAGAAAATGCAACAAGCCATGTTGACCATAAAAAAGCGGTACGGTAAAAACGCCATTCTAAAAGGCATGAACCTTGAAGAAGGTGCGACCGCCAAAGACCGAAATGCACAGATTGGAGGACACAAGGCATGAAAAATGACTATGACGATATTATCAATCTGCCCCATCATGTTTCCTCCACCAGACCTCAGATGTCCATGATTGACCGAGCGGCACAGTTCTCTCCTTTCGCCGCCCTTACAGGGTATGATGCCGCCATCAAGGAGACCGGTCGGCTTACGGACGAGAAGATAGAACTGGATGAAGAAGCTCTCAGTAACTTGAATATGAAATTCCAAATTCTCTTTGAAAAGCTGGACGAGCAGCCCGATATTGCTATTACATATTTCAAACCAGACGAAACAAAATCCGGCGGTGCTTATCTAACCACTACAGATAAAATCAAAAAGATTGACGAATACGAACGGATAATCACAACGGCAAACGGAACAAAGATACCCATGGATGACGTAATAAGTCTTGAGAGCGAAATTTTTCAAGGTTTATATTTTGAATAGAACCACTATGAAATCCAACAAGGCACACATCGGCAAAGTAACCGAAGTGTGCCTCTCTTTTTAGGCGACCACAAGCGCTATTCTTAGTTTATAGGATATATATAAAATTTCAGCACACAATCGCATAAATTTGCGAAATCATATTGAAATTTCTGAATCTTTGTGGTATAATATAGGTTATTGTGTCGAATCTATATTCTTTCAATGTAAATAGTCAACTTGATAACGCAAGTTAGATAAAGGTAAAAGGAGAATGAAGTATGGCTTTATCTTACAACCGCATGTGGAAACTACTCGTAGATAAAAAAATGAGCAAAGCAGATTTGAGAAAAGCCGCTGATATTGCCCCGAACACAATGACAAAACTGCGTAGAGATGAAGCGGTAAATCTTTCAATCTTAGGACGAGTTTGTAAAGTTCTTGAGTGTGACTTTGGCGATATTATGGAATATATTAGTGAACAAAACCCTCAAGACGAGGAAAAACCCTAATGACATTTTATAATGCGGAGGATTATGTATGTTGTTTTCCAAGCTGACGGAGAAAGCATTATTGATTTCATTCAATGCGCATAAAGAACAACTTGATAAGTGTGGTATACCCTATGTTTATCACCCATATAGAATAGCTGAGCAAATGCAAGATGAATATTCGACTTGCCTAATGCGATACACAGGAGGTGCTACACATGGCAAGAAATGAGCAACTCAAGTTTGAAATAGTACAAAACATCGCTGTTCTTTCAACCAGCAAAAGCGGTTGGACAAAGGAAATTAACATGGTTTCCTATAACGGAGCTCCGGCGAAATATGATATTCGTTCGTGGGACCCGAATCATGAGAAAATGGGCAAAGGCATCACACTAACCAAAGAGGAACTTGTCCAATTAGAATCTGTATTAAGGGAGTTATTGTGATATGACAGCAAGGCAGCCTTCCTGGGATAAATATGAAGCCGTCATCCTTTTAGAAGGACTCCTTGCCTCGATGAAAGGTGAACTCACCCGCTCGGATGCTATTAAAAGCGTATCTCGGGACTTAAGGAAAAGGGCACTTTGCCGAGGTATTGAAATCGACGAACAATATCGAAATGAAAATGGTATTTCATTTCAGATGAACAGTATGGAATCAGCATATCATGGTCATACGATATTCAAGCCCGCCACGAGACTGTTCGCAGAGGTAGCAACTATATATCACAAGTCATCAGATGAATACCAGAAATTATTGAAGGAGGCAAAGGCAGTGATAGACAGAAAAAATACGGTCGAAGAAGACTTCATGAATTATCTTGCCGACAAAGTGTCTCCTGCACAGCTTTCGGAACTGTATCAATGCTATTCCGCAATTGAAGCTTTTGGTCTGAAGGTAAAGGTTTTGAAGAAAGCTTTGTTCCAAACAACGGATTTTGAAATAATTAAAAAGCTTCAGCGTACAATCGAGCAGAATAAAATCTTCAGAATTACTCACAAGAAGCAGTTTAATAAACTCATTGCGGCGGGGCGGCATTATTACAATTACATAAAAGAAGGACTCTATCCGCAGATTTCTGATATGGTGGTTGACGCGACTAAGCACCCCATTGAAACCCACAGGCCAGTTGAGGAGACGACCGCTGTTGTCGCCGTCACAGAAAACACTGCAGATGTTCCGCTGGCACGGAGTGAGCAGGATGAAAGACTTCTGCAAAAATACCCGATTATCTACAAGCGACTTTTCAATGCATTGAAGAACGCTTTCGCCGAGAGCACAAGTGGTGTGCCAATCGGGAAAATGGGTGAGAAAACTGGTCACATCGCTCGTCCTTCCGTTATTGAGGAAATCCTCGATAATGTAAGCTGGGCGATGGCTGTTGGTGAGGATTATGTGTTTTCCATTGAAGTGGTCGATCATTGCGTGGTTATCAATGAGTCCGATGATGAGATTGTAGAGAGCGCATCAAGCGACTATACAATCTGTGAAATTAACTTTAATGGATGTTTTGACCTATCTTACACTAGGCCAGAAGGGTTCAGCTATTTCGGGGAAAAGAAAGATTGTGGAAATTCCTGGACAAGCCTATATATAAATTTTATGGTCGCCGTCATCGATGATTATCCTCATATATTCAAATCGGGGATGTCATTTTCAAAAAATGGAG
>DAOOSE010000155.1:0-2890 GCA_035389625.1 bacterium | reverse complement strand
TCAGCTCACATCTTACCGTACGTTTCGCTTCCCAAGGAGACTAGCTCTTCCGCACATAAATAGACTTGAGTGCCATTGCGCCAAAGCCGTCTACCTTGCAGTCAATGTTGTGATCACCATTCGTGAGTTTTATATTTTTCACTTTGGTGCCCGCCTTAATGGGTTTAGGAGCACCCTTCACGGGCAGGTCTTTAATCAGTACCACTGTATCGCCATCTTGCAGCACATTGCCATTGGCATCTTTTACTAGTAAAGTATCGCTATCCTCAACCGGGCTTACTGTTTCGGCAATTGCTTCAGGGTTCCATTCGTGGCCACACTCGGGGCACATCATAGACGTGCCGGTAGGATATCCATAAAGAGACTGACATTTGGGGCATTGTGTTGATTCTGGCATTTCGTTTTTTTCTGCAAAGATACCGAAAGTGGTATCCGAAAACACGCGCAATGATTCAGATTCATTTATGATCATTACCCTTGTCTGGCGCAAGCCCTCCCTGCATGTCTCGGAAAAGTCTACCTCTGATAATTTTTTTTAATTCAGACTTGACATTTTGAAAATATGATTTTTTTTTAGCGAAAAAATGGAAAGGGATATCGGCAGATGGCTGTGTCCCTGAAAAGCCTATTAACTAATATTTGCGCCATTACTTAATAAACTTTTTGTTATGATGTCTAGACGTAATTGTATTGCTAACCAAATGAGCAAAGGGATGAATTTCCTGTCTTTTTTAGTGCTGATTATTTTTTTCGGTACGCCTACTTTACTGAGTGCCCAGGCTTCAAAGAAGGAGTCGACCCTTACAGCAAAACTTATTAATATTGAAGCGGCTGTGCATGAAACGTTCCGGTATAATGCCACCCTTCACAACGGTCTACCTGAAGCATTCGTCTTTGAATTGGAAGCCCAAATTCCGCAAGGATGGAGTGTGGTATTTCGCGCCCGTGGAAGTCAGATTACTTCACTTAATATGGAGGGCAACAAGAGTGAGGAGATCACCATCGAAATCAGCCCATCCTACAGTGCTGGTCCTTCGAAGTACAAAATCCCCGTTACTGCTTCTACGCTACGAGATACGCTTCAACTGAATCTCGAAGCTGTTGTAAAGGGTTCGTACAGCATAGAACTCACCACGCCTACCGGACGATTGAGTGATCATATCACAGAAGGAGAACGAAAAGAAATTCATTTAGTGGTTAACAACACGGGAACATTGCCCTTGAACGATATTTCTTTATCGGCACAAACACCGGCTCAATGGGGTGCTACTTTTGAGCCAGCCAAAATTGAGCAACTCTTGCCAGGCAAAACTGTTGATGTTGTAGCCAAGCTAATCGTACCGGATAAAACGATAGCAGGTGATTACATCACCACCTTCAACGTGAAAAATAACCATAAGAGTGCTCAAACGGTTTTCCGGATGACTGTTAAAACATCCTTGCTTTCCGGATGGATTGGCATTCTTGTAATCTTATCGGCAATCGCTCTTGTTGCCTACCTCATTCGTAAGTACGGCAGAAGATAAACTATCCGATGGCAACAATGGAAAATCCTATCATAGAGTTGAGGGGGTTAACAAAGTGTTATGGCTCCATCAGGGCTGTTGACGATTTGAATCTCAGCATACAAAAGGGAGAAATTTTTGGTTTACTGGGACCCAATGGTGCCGGGAAAACAACGACCATCCTGATGATTCTGGGACTCACAGAGCCTACCTCGGGCTCGGCATATGTTTGCGGATATGATGCCACCACAACACCCATTTTAGTAAAGCGAAAAGTTGGTTACATGCCCGATAGCCTCGGCTTTTACGATACCATGACGGCTCTTGAAAACCTCATGTATATCGGTGAGCTCAATGGAATTTCACCCTACGAGAGTAAGGAACGTGCCCTTAGCATCATGCAGGTAGTGGGTCTTGAGAATGACATGAACAAAAAGACCTCCACCTATTCACGCGGAATGAAACAGCGCCTTGGGTTGGCCGATGTACTCATCAAACAACCGGATGTTGTTATTCTTGATGAACCTACATTGGGAATCGATCCCAGCGGTGTTCGGGAGTTTCTCGGACTTATTCGTCAATTGAGTCGTCAGCAAGGTCTCACCGTTCTGCTCTCCTCTCATCATCTGCACCATGTCCAGCAAGTCTGTGACCGGGTGGGCATCTTTGTGAAGGGAAAGCTGATGGCCGAAGGAAATATGGATACCCTATCGAAAAATCTTTTCGAAGAAAAATCCTTCGAAATCCGGATCACCGTAATGAATAATTTAACACTCCCCTGGGAGCACGAAGCTGAATTTCTCTTATTGAATTCAATTAAGCAGGCCGTTGTGGGTGATCATGAAATTAATGTCAGTTGCAGTAAGGACGTCACACCAGAGATTGTCAGATATTTTGTTGACAAGGGATACGATGTGATGGGCGTGCAACGGAAAGAGTATGGTCTTGATGACATTTATCAAAAGTATTTTGAGAGTAGTTTAAACTAGCAGGCACTTTATGATGAAGAATTTTATATTGTCGTTTGGAAAGCAGACTACCGAAAGCGTAGAAGTTCAGGGAAGTCCTTTTGGGGTGATGGTGCGAAAGGAAATTGCCGGTCATATCCGAAGTTGGCGATTCATCGTTTTGTTGATCGTTATTGCGTTTACATTTTGGGGATCCTTGTACGTATCCCTCACCAACATAAAAGACGCGGTGAATAATGCAAAGGATCCTGATCACTTGTTTGTATACCTCAAGTTGCTCACAACAACCGAGGGTAACTTGCCTCCGTTTCATGTGCTCCTCAGTTTTTTAGGACCCTTACTCGGCATTGGTCTTGGCTTTGATGCGGTTAACTCCGAAAAACAAAACGGAACGCTCATCCGCATCCTGGCACAACC
>DAOOSE010000154.1:0-2902 GCA_035389625.1 bacterium | reverse complement strand
ATGTTGGGGCAACACAAGCCTGGAAAGATTTCATCAATTTAGAGTCCCTAAAACAAATAAGTAATAGATATGAATTGATTTCTCTTGCAGAAAGACTTCTGTTATCAAACCTGATGGCACCAACTTCTCACCAGAACGCACTCAAATATTATAGAATTAGGCCAAAAGAAAAGACTGATAGAATATATCAATATTATTTGATTCAGCCAGATGATGAATTAGAAGTTAGCATTGATTTTAAAATATGTGATAAAACCTTTAGTTTTCAGTTAAAGCACTTTTCAGAAGAGAATATTAGAACTCACCTTAAAAGGTACTTGATAGCTGATGATAATAAGAATGAAATTATCCGTGACACAGTTCAATTCTCCCGTGAATTAATAGCCACTAACTTTATTGCGGAAAATGAACCTTGGTTCGTGCTTCATTGCCTTACGTCACTATATGATTTTATTTTTGAAAAAGAATGTGCGTTATTCAATTATATTTTTCGCCTGCGTATAGAGAACAGCAGGGTCTATCAGTCATTAGTAGAGAGAGATCCTTCACTCTGTTTTGCCCCAGAAGAATTGTTTCTTTTTTATATCATTGCTGGTTCAAGTGAAAAAGATTTGCGCAATTTTTATAATAACAATTATGCCGCTATCTGGCGTAGCTATATTAATACATCATCAACAGAGAAGAGACAGCAAAATCCCGCGGGAATAGTAGAAAGGCTGCGTGAGAAGCTAGCCAAGTCACTTTTTCCTGCCGAAAGTCTTAATCTGCCACCTGCACCAGCAGCCGATGCTTGTCCCAATAAGCAGAAATTCCCTTATAAAAAGAATCTATTAGGGGCCCTAGCATGGAAAAAAGCAGAGAAGACAGGTCGTCCCTATATTGACATATTCCGCGAAGCTGCTGAAGAATGGCTTGATGAAGATGGCAATGAAATAACTGGAGAGCAGCTTGCGAATAATTTTTATAATAGTGCTAAGAATCATGGAGGTCCTCAATATTTCTATGATGCCAAGGAGAAACAATTGACCATCATCAAAAAAAAAATTAAGTGGAAAGATTGAGTAGCCTCAATTTTCCTGGTTCGTTATCTCCAATTAAGTATCCTCCCTTACCCCTCATTCTGTAATACCGTTCCTCCCCAACAATCATCATTCATGGTACCACATGCACTGTTTATTCACTGAATATTAGTGAATGTCCCGGTAATGTAAAGAGGACCAGAATTCAATATCTTTTCGTGTATCCAAGATACACTAAACGAAAGGATTTGACTATGGTCCAATTTGCTTCTCTTCGCTCGCCACCAGACAGTAGTTGCTGTCTCGGCAGTTATCTCATTGGGACACTAAGTGCCATATATCATTCATTCTTCAGGAAAGGATTCTGTCATGAAAAAGACTAACAGCTACACCTTGACCCTGACCCTGGACACTGCTGATCAGCGTGTGGTCGAACAGCTCTTCCGTGAGAGCAAGGGCATGATGCCCACTATCGAGTCCGTGGTTTACCAGCAGGCTCTGGAGGGTCTTCGTGCCCAACTGGAGGCCAAGCGCCAGGCGAACCGGGAAAAGTTGGCTGATCGCAAGGCCAGCAAGGCTGCGGAGACTCTCAAGGCGGCTGCGATCGGTGGCAATGGTGCCAAGACCAATAAGTCTGCGGTGTCTGCTCAGTAATCAGGCCAAACCAGGCTGCGGGGGCAGCCTGGATCCTAATTCGAGGAAATCATGACCACAACAAATCTTAAAAGGCTGTTGCGAACAAAGGAGGCCGCTGAGTATCTTGCTATGACCAGTGCAGCTTTGTATCAGTTGGTGCACCGCAAGAAGATCCCCGTGGTCAGGTTGGGAAGAGCGCTGAGATTCGACCTTCCTGCCCTGGATGCATGGATCGAACAACGACGAGAACCCGCTGAAGTTAAGGCGGCCTAGCTTGAAAGCCCCTGTTAACAGCAGGGGCTTTACTTTATAGGTATAAGAAGTAAAAGAAATCACTAAAGTAGTAAAGGAGTTCAAGATGGCAAAGATCTACAAACGCAAAGATACAAAAAAAGTGAGCTACTATGCCCACTTTACGGTTCGGGGAAAGCGTTATCGAATTAACCTCGAAGCACGGAATATGGAACAGGCGAAGAGGCTGGCCGCTGATATGGAATTCCAGATCCTGGCGGGTAACTACAAAGTCCTGGCGCAAGGAAAAACGATCACATTGAGGGAGCTCTCCGAGCAATACCTCGAGTACGCAAAAACCAAGAAGAGGTCCTGGGATCGTGACGTTGTTTCCCTCAAGCACATACTGAACATGGAGATTGATGGCAAACAACTGGGCGACTATGCCGTCGAGACGATCAAAGTTGCACATATCCAAAAGTATCAAATCCGCAGAAAACGGGAGTTGGATAACAAGCATGAGGCGAAGGGACTAGCCGAACATGACCGAACCTATTCATCCATTAACAGGGAACTGGCTTGCCTCAGGCACATTTTCTACATGGGCATTGAATGGGAGTACCTGGTCAAAAATCCAGTGGCCAGCAAACTCGTAAAATTCGATAAGGAGAAATACCGCGACAGGACACTTGATGACGAAGAGTTTGTACGACTTCTGCGAGCGTGTTCTGGAAAACTGCTGCAAATCACTCTGATCGCGTTGAATACGGGAATGAGAAGAGGGGAAATCTATAGCCTGAAATGGGAGAATGTCGATCTGGAGAGAAAGAAGATCCTGGTGAAAAACACCAAGTCCGGTGAGGATCGTGCCGTTCCAATCAACTCGTTTCTGCATCCGCTGTTAGCGTCGATCGCCAAGACTTCGGAGCTGGTCTTCACGAACCAGGTAGGCCGTATGATCGGCGATACGAAGCCAGCCTGGACGAAAGCCCTACGGCAAGCAGGCATCGAGAATT
>DAOOSE010000153.1:0-2908 GCA_035389625.1 bacterium | reverse complement strand
CCCTCGAAACAAGGTTTTGGTCTTGTTCTGCCATTTGTAAAAGTATGGCAGACATTCACTTACAACTTTTGAATTTGTTCGCTTCGAGTCACGATCGGGGAGAAAATTTCTATTATTTTCTTTCATCTATCAGCTTCCACTGCTCATCCTTTTCAAATGTGAGCACAATCGTCTTTCCGTCTAATACAACAGAGCACAAATCCCCATACACCTACCGTAACCCGAATCCTTCTAATGTGCCACTAAATCAAAAGTAATCAGTGCGTTAGTGTTTAACAGCCAGTTGCAAAATTTGTCTAAATCGGGGAGCTTTCGTGGACACAGAGGCCATTCGGCGATAAAGCTGAATGGCCTTCTGTATGTAGGGCATATACTTACGGCAGTTAGCCGATAGTTCGAGGCTATCAGCTTGAGTAAATGGGCTTTTTCTTGATAATTTGATTTAACGTATAAAGGATACAATCGGAGGCAAGGATTCAGGAATTTCAGTTTGCGCATGCGGAGAATATGTGCTATATTCTCCGCATAAGGTGCGGAGAATAATATGCTGTTTCGCCGCAATTCATTATGGAAAACGACAAGAAATACATCCATCAACTGGATTCCTGGCCGACATTTGTCTGGGAGCACAAACAGATCGCATCTCTTCTGGGAACTGTGCGCAACCGTCAGGGACGGCTTATTGGCCGCATGGAGGCGTTGGGATTTGATCTGCGTTCAGAGGCCATTCTGCAAACACTCACTTTGGATGTTCTAAAAAGCAGCGAGATCGAGGGGGAAATTCTCAACGCTGCACAGGTGCGTTCATCCATTGCGCGCAGATTGGGTATGGAGGTCGCCGGACTTGTGCCTTCAGACCGCCATGTGGATGGAGTTGTTGAAATGATGCTTGATGCCACACAGCATTTTGACAAGCCTCTGACCCAAGATCGGATGTTCGGCTGGCACGCCGCACTTTTTCCGACCGGCAGAAGCGGGATGCATAAAATTACTGCGGGTGCATGGCGCGATGATCGGCATGGCCCCATGATGGTTGTCTCCGGACCTGTCGGTCGGGAAAATATCCATTACGAAGCGCCGCCGGCCAGTCGTCTTAAAAAGGAGATGAAGAATTTCTTTGTCTGGTTTAATGGTTCGAATGACCTGGACCCGGTGCTGAAAGCCGGAATCGCACATTTGTGGTTTGTGACGCTTCATCCTTTTGATGACGGCAACGGGCGCATTGCCCGGGCTATTGCGGATATGCAGTTGGCGCGGGCCGATGGCATCCGCGAACGTTTTTACAGCATGTCAAACCAGATCCGGCAGGAACGGAATGCGTATTATGCCGTGCTCGAGGATATTCAAAAGAGTTCGCATGCTGTGAAGGACGGCATCGATATCACACCTTGGCTGGTGTGGTTTCTGAATTGTCTGGATCATACGTTTGATATGACAGAAAACACCTTGTCCGCTGTATTTGAGAAGGCGCGTTTCTTTGAATCTCATCCGGCCGACTCCATGAACGAGCGCCAGAAGATCATTCTTAACAAGTTATTTGCGGGTTTTGAAGGCAAGCTGACATCTTCCAAATGGGCCAAGATCGCCAAGTGTTCGCAGGATACTGCCCACAGAGATATTCTTGATCTGGTTGAGAAGGGCATTCTTGTTAAGGACGACGCTGGCGGACGCAGCACGAGCTACTCATTGAAGAAGGGGTGACATTTTCTGACGCTGCAGGGCATTGGGGCTGACGTTTGTTTTTAATGTGCTTTTGATTTCATCTGGTTTCAGGTATAATTGAATCAAAAGGAAAGATATTCTGACCACGAAAGACATTGAGATGAAGAATATGGAATGCTTTACCGTCGGGCATTCAAATTATGAGGCCCAACATTTTATCAGTCTATTAAAAGCGCAAGGCATTAACTGTTTAGTGGATGTCCGTAGCTCACCTTATAGCAAATTTACTCCCCAGTTTAATAAAGAAAATCTGGAAGCAGAATTAAAAGCTTCAAGAATTTTATATGTTTATTTTGGAAACAGACTTGGCGGTCGCTATGCCGATTCCGATCTGTTGTACCCTAGCGGAGTTGTTGATTATAACAAGGTCATGCAACAGGACAATTTTCGCGCAGGGATCGACAATGTAATTACGAATATTGGGAAGGGATTGCGGATTTCTCTTATGTGTTCTGAGAAAGACCCTTTGGATTGCCACAGATTTTTATTGGTCTCAAGGGCTTTGTCAAATAGAGGAGTCTTGGTAAAACACATTCTCGAGGATGGCGGGCTCATCTCCAATGAAGAGCTGGAAAAGAAGTTATTGCAAAAATATAAAAGTGAATTCGACCAGTTTTCATTATTTCAGGCCAATCTTTCTTCGCACGACGCGATAGAGGAGGCGTATCAGAGGCGGAATCAAGAGGTCGGATTCGCGGTTGAAAAGGCTGTGGATTAGTGGGTGACATTTTCTGACGCTGCAGGGCAGGGGTGACAGAGAGGTGACATCCGTAACATGTTGATATATAAAAACTTGTCATTTTGGTGTCCTTTGAAAAGGGTGACAAAAAGTGACAATTCGGGACAAATTCCAAAGCATTTTATGACCAAAATCAGCCAATTAATGCGCTCGAAAACTATCTCTGTTTGGCTCAATCCTTATATAGTTGGCGATATCAGAGAGCAGTCTCGTTCAGAGATGGTTATAGGGTGGCGGTGCCCCCGGGGAGCCATTTAGATAGGCCCATCAGAGAAATCTGGTGGGCCTTTTCTACGAATACGCATTCCTCGTCGACAAAGTCGCAGCAGTTTCCACCAAACGCACTAACACCCCAAACAGAGATACCCAATAAGAGCCACTTAGGCCACAGGAGTATCTCTTTATCTCTGATTTCATCAGTTTGGGGCTGTTTTTAGTAACTGCTAT
>DAOOSE010000152.1:0-2966 GCA_035389625.1 bacterium | reverse complement strand
ATCATGATGGAGTATTTTTTATGCCTGAAGAATGGCTTAAAACAACAGAGGCTGCCGAGATCAGCGGATACCATCCGAATCACATACGCCGGCTAATACGCGCTGGCGAAATTGTGGCTCGCAAATGGGGTTCCGCTTTGATGATCGACCGGCAATCTCTTATGGATTATCTTCAGAAAGTGGAAGCACAAGGGGGAAGAAGAGGCCCGAAACATCAGGGTTGACACACTTCCATAACTTTATTTTTATGCTATAATGTTCATATAGGTGAACATTTATCACCCTTATAACGGGCCAAGTCAGTGCTGGTAACACAAACATGGCCCTAACCCTCTCGCCGGGTTGACGGCACAGGGCTGAAGGTATTGTACCAGAACATCCGGTACAGCCTCACGCTATGCTATCGGCCGCTCTCCCGGTGAGGATGAGCGGATTTTTGTTTCTATAAATGAGGTGAAAATGGATTTACGCAATATCGATAGTTTTGAAAACGGAGCGATTGATCTGGTGGCAAAGATTGCGCCTTGGTGCGCTCCTGTTCCCACGGCATACCTGGTTGGTCGGGCAACTGTCACCCATCTTGAATGGCCCGTACCCATTGGAATTCTTGCGGCCGCTGTGATCGAGTCGCTTGGCTTAGTTACCTGCGCAACGGCTTTAGATCTATACCAATTCAACCAGAACCGGCGAAAGAATGATCCCCCAGCTCCTTTTTTGTTGGCGGTGTTTTTAATTGTTATCTACTTTTTAGTCGCTGTTCTTCTCACTGTTGTTTTGGATACCCAACCTTCCTGGTCGGTGATCGCGCCGGCAATTTTCCCTTTTCTCAGCCTGGCAGGTGTTACGGTCATAGCACTTCGAAAGGATTATCAGAAGCGGATTCAGCAAATTGCCAACGAAAAAGCTGAACGAAAAGCAGAACGTCAGATGCCCCATGGATTTCAGCGTCAAGATTTGAGGGGTTTGTTTGAATCCCCTATGTCCAGCGATATGTCAAACAATGGACAGATTGACATGAATTTGAACAGATTACAGGCAGGCAGAAAAGCAAAACTAGACAATCGACTTACCAGATTATTGGACGCATTTCGTGTCAATCCAACCCTTGGGATTAGCGATGCTGCCCGAGCTTTGGATGTTTCTCGACAGACCATTTATAGCTACATGGATCAGCTGGAGCACTCTGGAAAAATCCGTCGCAACGGTCATGGAGTCGAGGTGCTTGAATGAATGAGATAAAACCTTCCAATCGGCTTGCCGCCATTTATGTAAGAACCTCGTCTGAACACCAGGGCGAAAAAGCCAGCCCGGATGAGCAAGAATCTGAATGTCGGGCTCTGGCTCAACAAAACAATCTGACGGTTTATAAGATTTATCGGGACACTGAAAAGTATCGGGTCAAAGGCCGGTTGGTTGATCCTTCGGGGACACGAGTGGATAGACCAAAATTACTGGAATTACAGAAAGACGCAGCTGCAGGACACTTTGGTTACATTATTGCATGGAGAGAAGATCGTTTATATCGCAGTATGCGGGCTATGCTTACTGTTTTAGATACTATCCAGGATAATCATATTCAAGTCCTTCTTGCCCGAGAATCATTCGATCCCATGATGGCCCCACTCAAAGCATGGGTGGCCAGCATGGAATTAAAAGGGATGCGTGAACGCATGAGCATGGGAGTTAAGGCTCGTTTACGTAATGGGAAAGCAAACACCGGGCAGGATCGCTATGGTTATCGTAGGAATGGTGAAATTATTGAAATCGTTGAGGAAGAAGCCAGGTGGGTACGAAAAGTTTTTGAATGGTATAACCAGGGCGTCAAACTGATGGAGATCCGGAGGAGATTAATTGAAGCGCGGGCTCCTCAAAAAGGCTCAACTCGTCTTCGGAAAATTGAATGGGCAGTCACTTCAATTCAATCCATTTTACAAGCTGCCGATGCATATTATCGCGGGGTTAAGAAACAAAGTCGAGATGGAGAAGTTTTCGAGATTCCTGCACCACCAATTATTGATTCCAAAACATATGAACGGTATCGAATTGTTCGAGAACGAAACGTTAAGCATCCAATGTTCAACTATCGCCATGATTACCTGGTCAGTGGATTATTAAAATGCGCCTGTGGGCGTAAATGGGCCGGCAGAACCCAATCTTCTGCAACCCGAAAGAACCGTAAGGGTGAGGTTGTGCCGCGTAAGACCATGTCCAGCACTTATTGCTGCACCCAACACCACAAGGAACTGATTCACGAGGACTGTCCTCGCAGCATTGGTCATCTCAAAGCAGATGACTATGTTTGGGGGAAAGTAAAAGGTGCGATTGATGACCCTGAGATTCTCATCGCAAGGGCAAGAGATTATGTAGATGATCTACGTAAGAAGGCAAAATCCGCAAATGAAGACAACGATCGGATACAACGAGAGTTGGATAATCTGGTTTTAGAACGGAAATGGGTGATTACCCAGGCGCGAAAAGGAAGTATTTCAGAGCAAGACATGGATGAGCAGTTAGCAGATCTTTCAGCCCAAGAAATTACATTGAAGCAGGAAATGGAGATGGTAACTGATCAATCTTTACTGTCTGCCCTCAATCAGTGGGAAGAACATGCACGGGAATATTTTGCTGATCTTAAGGTCGGTTTATTGGAATTAAATACCGTTCCTCAAACAGATGAGGAACGGCTTGAACAATTTGAGTTGAAACGAAAGATTGTAAATACTTTGGTTGAGAAGGTCTACATCCACAAAGATCGCTCTTTGGAGGTTACGATACGTCTAAACCTGCTTCAAATGGTTCAACAGCGGTCTAGTGCGGACCAAGTCCCAATGGTCGGAACTTATACCGATAAACTTGATTTAACGAATTTCCTGCTTATCATCATTGTTTAAGGAATGATGCTCTACTAAGGGATCTTAACACTCCCGACTGGCAATAATATTTGTTCGTTCGTGGCAATACAATGT
>DAOOSE010000151.1:0-2980 GCA_035389625.1 bacterium | reverse complement strand
GCGCAAAGCATTTTTACCCAAGAGTTCCTTATGTTCGACCGCATCCCGGATGGCTGGCAAGAAAGTTCTCTGCTTAGTATTGCCGATTACCTCAATGGCCTCGCCATGCAGAAGTACCGTCCAAAGGATGATGAGCAGGGTCTGCCTGTTCTTAAAATCAAAGAATTGCGTCAAGGTTCCTGCGATTTTAACAGTGAATTATGCTCACCTTCCATCAAACCGGAATATATTGTTCATGATGGCGATGTAATATTCTCATGGTCGGGCAGTCTCCTCGTTGATCTTTGGTGCGGAGGGACTTGTGGTTTGAATCAGCATTTATTCAAAGTCACATCCTCCACCTACGATAAATGGTTCTATTACGCATGGACAAACCACCATCTGCAAAAGTTCGCTGCTATCGCTAAGGACATGGCCACAACGATGGGACACATCAAGCGCGAAGAACTGTCAAAAGCAGAAGTGCTGATCCCTTCGCAATCTGACTATGACCGCATAGGAGGTCTTCTTGCTCCCCTATACGATCTTGTTATCGCTAATCGTATAGAGAACCGTAAACTTGCATCCCTGCGTGATGAGCTACTTCCTCAACTTATGTCAGGACAGCTTGATGTTTCGGAGGTGTCATTATGAATGAAAAGGAACTGAGGGTTCCCTTTAATGCTCCTCTCAACGAGGTGGACACTGAATTGCAGACCTATGGCTGCCGTCAAAACAATCCCGACATCTGTGGTAACAATGGCCTTGTTGGTGTTTGCGCTTTTGTGAGCAAGGATGGAATCTGTCGTAAGCCATCTCGTGCATGGAAGAAGCAGTACCAAAAGCTCAAGGGTTAAGCTGCTAAATTCTTGTTTGAAACGGAGCGAAGATGAATGAAAAACACCTCTAAGAAGAGGATAATGTAAGAAATAAACGAAGGAGTGAGACTCATGTCAGGATTTTATACCGAAGCGGACTATGAGAATTCGATAATCGAATTATTCCAGAACATGGGATACAGGTATGTCTACGCGCCGGATTTGGAGCGTGACTTCCGTAGCCCTCTATATCAAGAGGAGTTGGTATCAGCGCTGCACAGGCTGAACCCGAAAATGCCGGAGGATGCTATTGCTGATGCGCTATTCAAATTGAAGAATTTTGAAAATGCTGAACTTGTCCAGAAGAATGAACTCTTTATGGATTATCTTCAGCATGGAATCGAAGTTCGGTACTTCGTTAAAGGCGAGGAGCGCTCCGGTCTCGTCTATATTGTCGACTACAAAAATCCTGATAATAACTCCTTTGTCGTAGCAAACCAGTGGACTTTCATTGAAAATAGCAACAAGCGTCCAGATGTACTTCTGTTCCTGAATGGTCTGCCGGTCGTGCTTATTGAGCTGAAGTCGCCATCTCGTGAGGAAACAGATGCTTCCGAGGGCTACCTGCAGATCAGAAACTATATGCAGGAAATCCCGTCAATGTTTATTTATAACTGCATCTGCGTCATCAGCGATCATCTGACCAGCAAGGCCGGAACCATCACTTCCGGCGAGGATCGCTTCATGGAATGGAAAACAAAAGACGGCAGCTATGAAAATACGCAATACGCTCAGTTTGATACGTTCTTTGAGGGAATGTTTGAAAAAGAGCGCCTGCTGGACATCATCAAAAACTTCATCTGCTTCTCCAATGAGGGATTGAAGAAGTTTAAGATTCTGGCTGGCTATCACCAGTATTTTGCAGTTCGAAAGGCTATCGAATCTACAAAGAACGCGACAGTAACTGATGGTAAAGGTGGCGTATTCTGGCATACACAGGGCAGCGGAAAATCTCTGTCTATGGTCTTTTATGCACACCTTCTGCAGGAAGCGCTGGATAGCCCAACTATCGTAGTAATTACCGACCGTAACGATCTTGATGATCAGCTTTACGGACAGTTTGCTAAGTGCAAAGATTTTCTGCGTCAGGAACCGGTGCATGCTACCTGCAGGAAATTGACAGAGACTTCCGGTAAGAATGATATAGGATTGAAGGATTGGCTGGACGGTAGGCAGGCAAACGGCATCATTTTTACGACGATGCAGAAGTTTGAAGAATCATCAGAGCCGCTTTCAGAGCGTCGTAATATCATCGTTATGGCTGATGAGGCGCATCGTAGCCAGTATGGATTGAAGGAAAAAGTTGATGCCAAAACCGGCGAGATAAAGGTCGGAACGGCACGTATCATACGTGACAGCCTTCCAAACGCTACATATATTGGATTTACCGGAACACCTATAGCTGCAAAAGATAGAAATACCCGTGAAGTTTTCGGGGACTATATCGATATTTATGACATGACACAGGCCGTAGAGGACGGCGCTACAAGACCGGTCTATTACGAAAGCCGTGTTATTAAGCTGAAATTCGATGAGGCTACGCTTCATCTGATTGATCAGGAATATGACATTATGGCAAATAATGCTGATCCTGAAGTGGTTGAAAAGAGTAAGAAAGAGCTTGGTCAGATGGAGGCTGTTCTTGGAAATGACGCTACCATAGATTCACTGGTTAATGATATTCTTGATCACTATGAAAATTACCGAGCCGATCTCCTGACAGGAAAAGCTATGATTGTCGCGTATTCCCGTGCAATCGCTATGAAGATTTATAACCGTATTCTTGAACTGCGCCCAAGCTGGAAAGAAAAGGTTAAGGTTGTAATGACCGAGAGCAATAAAGATCCAGAAGAGTGGCGTGCTGTTATTGGAAATAAGCGCCGCAGGGATGAGCTCGCCAAGGAATTCAAAGACAATAATAGCGAAATGAAGATCGCCATAGTTGTTGATATGTGGCTGACCGGATTTGACGTTCCTTCTCTTGCAACGATGTATGTCTATAAGCCGATGCAGGGCTATAACCTGATGCAGGCCATTGCCCGTGTCAATCGTGTCTTTCAGGATAAAGAAGGCGGCTTGATCGTTGACTACATCGGTATCGCACATAATCTGAAACAGGCATT
>DAOOSE010000150.1:0-2996 GCA_035389625.1 bacterium | reverse complement strand
CAGAGCTCATGCTCCAAATCTTATTAAGATCCTGATTTGCCAAAACAATTTGATCATCAGCTATGAGCAGGTTGGTGAGATAGTCATTGTTTTTACCAACAGGGAATTTCTCCAGCTCGTTACTTACAACATCAAACCTCCAAAGCTCGCCGTTGATAGTCGGGAACCAAATCTTGCCGGCAAGATAAAGTGGTTGGGTCCGGTAGGTCGTGACGGAATTTGGTGCAACCTCCCACTTCTGAAGCGCCGATTTTGTAACATAATCAAAAGAATTTAGCCACGTTTTATTTTTATTAAGAGTCAGGAAATAGGCCTTATTGTCCCGCAATACCGGCACTGTGGCAGTAGTTCCATTCCCGGCAGCATACGACAAGCTACCGTCCGAAAGGTTTATCGCGTTGACGACACCGCCCGCATTGGAATACAAGCCAAGCCCATTGTCACTATCGATCACGGTCGGGCTGGTAAAATTAGAGGAGAATCGGACAGAGGACCAAAGCAAGGACCCATTGAGCACAGAATACCGTCCGATGGTCGTGTAATTAGTCGTGTCGGAAGTTGTCGCAATCAGGCTTTCATTGTAATAACTTAGCTCCGTCACACCATAAGCACTCAGGTATGTGCGCCAATTCATAACACCTGAAGATAATTCAAGTGAATAAATATAGCCATTTGAACCACCGGAAGAGTATCTCCGGATAGCATAAACCTTGTCTCCTTCGACAAGCGGATACCAAAAACGATAGTTAGCATCATCGCTGAATTGCCAGAGTGTTTCTCCATTCTCAATATTTAATGCGACTAATTTTTTCGAGGGAATTATTAACGTTTTACCGCTCAAAACAGGCGTCGAGTTGATAAGACCGCTTCCACTTGTTCTCCAAATTTCCGTATTTGAGGCTCTCTCTATCGCATAAGCAATCCAAATCTCCTGGGTCCGTGATTCCTCAAAAAAATAATTGATCCCATCGGCAGAAATTGGCATTTTGAAATTAGTATAGGGCAGGGTTGGGGTAATGTTCTTGTCCGGGACAATAAGATCGCCATAAGAAAATTCTCCAACATATGCATTCCTTTGGTTGTTCTGAAAGGACTGAGGCCAACTTGAGGCTAATACCAAAACCGGAAAGCTTACAGAGGCAAAAGCAATTGTTGTCATTGCCAAAGAGCACAAATATTTCATTACTGCCCCGCCAGTATATTATTTATTCAAATATACACTTTTGGGCAAGTAGATTAAATATCGACTAGCCAATGTTGTTGATAAATTGCCTGCTTTTGAGCTCGCGTTCGAGGACGTGTCGAAGGTATGTAGTCAGGATATCCCCTGTTTCCTTTTCCAGCTCAGAGTTGCTCAGTCTATCAAGCAAAGAGAAGCTTTCCTTGTCAATGAGGCGCAATAGCTTGATTAGATTATCACTCACCGGTACACCGTGATGAAATTTTTTATGACATTCGCCGCAAATAATGCCGCCTTCTTCCCCATCCCAGCAATTGCTTCCGGGAGTGAGGGGCTCATGGCAATGAATACAGGCGAAAAGCTCACCCCAGAAACCGGTCAGCCGTAGAAGTCCGATTGAAAAAATTGTACCAACAAATGAATTATTTTCATGCTTTTCCAGCGCCCGCAAAGCATTAACAAAAAGATCGAAAACCTGGGGTGACTTCTGTTCTTCATTTTCAAATGCATCGATCAGCTCACCGAGATAGAATACGGCAGCAATCTTGTTCAGGTTTTCATGGACAGTCGGATAAGACTCATCGATGACGGCACCGGTCACGTGATAGAAAGTCTTGCCATCATAGAGTTCAAGATTGGACAGAACAAATGGCTCTAGCGCTCCGGCCAGCTTGGCCTTGATCTTGCGAACACCCTTTGCAAGGACCTTTACCTTACCTAAACGTTGCGTAAAAACGGTCAGAATTTTATCCGCCTCGCCAAAGTTCATACCTTTTATGACAATGCCGGGAGTCTTACAATTCATAATTGTTATAATTGCTCAATTGTTAAATTGCTAGTCTGTCACCAGAATCATCAACAACTCTGCAATGAAACAATGCAACAATTTAACAATTTCTTGTTCTTAGTATCTCTTCTGCTTGTTTCAGTTGTTCGACAGTATTGACACCGAGAGCCTCACTTTCCTCCGAAACAGGCATGGCAATAATTCGTTTGCCCTGATCTCTCGCTTCCACAATCATATCGGTCAGATAATATTCATGCTGGGCATTGTTTGGGTCAAGCTTATCAATATTTTCCCAAAGCCACTTGGCATCGAAGATATAAAAGCCCGGGTTGCACTCCCTGATCTCGAGCTCCTCCGGCTTGCAATCTTTTTGCTCGATAATTCCTACCACCTCGCCCTTTTCATCCCTGAAAATGCGACCATAAGCCCAGAAATTGGGATCGTCGAACATGACTGAGAGCATGGCCACAGTTGGTTTCTCTCCGCCGGCTGGCGGATTCAAAAATTTATCAATTAACTTTTTGATTGTCTCTGGCTTGAAAAGCGGCATATCACCATAGCAAACCAGTACTGCTTCAGATTTGCCTTCAAGATTCGGCTTGGCCTGAGCAGTGGCATGACCGGTTCCCAATTGTTCCTCTTGAACCGCGTACTCGACCTCTTCTCCAAAATATTCTTCAATCATCTCCCGACGATAACCGACAACCAATACAACCTTCTCTACTCCGGCTTTTCGCACATTGGAGACACTGTGGTAAATCAATGGTTCACCATTTGCTTCAAACATCACCTTGGGAATCGGCGAAGCCAAACCTTCATTCATTCGAGTACCCTTGCCTGCGGCAAGAATTAGTGCAGCAATCTTTTCCATAATTTCTCCGTTATGAGTTATGGGTTAACGAGTTATGGGTTAAATGGGAAAATTTTTACCGTAACTCTGACGCAAGTATAGCAAATTGTGCATAAAAAAAGAAAGAGCGGGCTCGTCCCCAGAAGGGGGAGGAGACCGCTCGGTCACAGTCTGAGGTG
>DAOOSE010000149.1:0-3002 GCA_035389625.1 bacterium | reverse complement strand
ATTTTGCAAAAAAATTATAAACGTATGCATTAACAGAGCGAATATCACGCTTGGCCTTCATTATCTCAGTTAACACAAAACCCTTCGACTTTGAATTGTCTATCTTGCTCGCGCTGGAAATGACCACCATTGGAAGATGACTGTCTGAGGGCAGACAATGGTAATTATCCAATTTCTCTTTACTTCTTGCAAGCATTCGCTCAGCCATTCCAAAAGGTGAGACAATCACGAGGGTAGTATTCGACTCAAGAGCAGCCTTTTCCAGCGCCGGCAACTTTTCATCAATTGCAGCTACAACTGATTTCACTAAGCCAAAATCACCAACTCTGCAAGCAGCAGGGAGCGCCCCAAAGTGAGCGAAAATTGCGTCATTTTCCGAATTTTCAATCTGTGTTCGCAGGTTTCCGAAAAATTTTTCTATCACACTACTGGTCGATGATGGCGTAAGCGAACCGTAATTACAATCTACTGTTTGGTAGCTGTCGTAATCGTCAGTACCGGCAAATCGGCAGATGAAAGAATGCTCGTCAGGCTTGAGTGTTAAAAGAGATATTCTTTTGTTTTTTAGTTTAAGCTCTTGGACCAAGAAATCATCCTGACTTCGACGTAATGCAACTGGCAGCTGATCATTTCGAACATTCAAAACACTAGTCAAAGCTATAACTATCGAAAATTTCGGTAGAACAACAGATCTTCCAACTAAATTATGCCTTACAAACTCAGCAATCCTATCATTTGTATGATTAGTGAGAACCAGGACATCAAAATCACTAAAAATGCGCCTGGGATCGCTTCCAATCAAAATAGGAGAGTAGTTCTCAACAAGTAACTCGGTCTGTCTGGCAACAGCCTGGCCCAGAGACAGGGCGCGATCGGCAGAATTGCCAAATATGCCCCTGACTGCTTTTTGCCAAAGCGACTGGTCTCTAAAATATCTCTCCCCGCAAAGACTAGCAATTTCACCAAGCTTGTGCGATTCGACTATCTCCTCAAACTTCAAAAGACTAGACTTGACCTCATCAGCCGAAAAATAACTTTCATCTACTATGAGATGAATGTATATCCGATCAATTTTACTCAGCTTAGCCAATTTTAACACCCCTTCAATCTGGTTGCCGGCACCTATTTCTCCATGATTGGAAAGGTTTCCCATAACGTGCAAAGAAGACGAATGCTGCTTTGCATAAGCAAAAACCGAGGAAAGCCTCTGATTGCCCAAGAAGTCACCATACATCTCGGAATCAACAAACTCCTTATTTGAGCAAACATTTTTGGACAAGCCTATAAATGAATGCGAAAGCTCCGGAAAAAAATTCCTTTCGATCTTATCTTCAGGTTTAAGACATGGCAAAAGGGGAACATGGCGATAAGAATTCCAAAGACGTTCGAATTCAACAGGCTTGGCTGATGCTATAGCGTTTCCTTGCCAGGAAAGGGATAGTCCATAGCCATCCAGCATTAATAATGCGAGTCTTTTTTGTTTCATATTAGGATGGAGGTGGCCTTTTCCTCCTTGTTGTAAGGGATTTTCATTAAATCGAGGCATGTTGGGACGATTGAGGAAAGTGAACAGTCTTTTTTGAGCTGAATATCTGCTTTTTTATAGTGATTGCTGATTAATATGAATGGAACCGGATTGGTCGTGTGCTCAGTGTCGGGCGAAAGGGTTATTGGATTCACCATTTGTTCTGCATTGCCATGATCGGCGAAAACAAAGGCGGCACCATTTACTGCGAGAACCTCCTTGATTACGGCCCCCAGGCATTCATCAACAACCTCGACCGCTTTTATCGTTGCCTTAAGGTCTCCTGAATGGCCAACCATGTCAGGATTAGCAAAATTTACCACTATCGTATCATAATAATTGCGTTTGATTGCTTTGATTACAGTATCTGCCACCACCTTAGCACTCATCTCTGGCATTTGATCATAAGTCTTAACAGATTTAGGGGAAGGAATAAGAATACGGTCCTCGCCAGGAAAAGGCTCCTCGCGACTACCATTAAAAAAATATGTGACATGTGCATATTTTTCTGTTTCTGCAGTATGGAACTGCTTGAACCCCTTTTCCGACCAGATGTGTGCAATAGGATCGAGTACCCGCCCAGGAGTGAAAGCAGCCTTACCCAGAACGCGCTCGTCATGCATTACAAAAGTCGAGAAGTAAAGGTTTTTTCTCATCGTCCGACCGTGAATCTCTTTGAGGTCAGGATCAAGAAATGCTTGAGAAAGTTCTCTTGCCCTATCTGCCCTGAAGTTGAAAAATATTACGGCGTCATTGTCTTTCACAAATTCAACGTGGCGATCCTTTGATTTGACAAAACTTGGCTCAATAAACTCATCGGTAATCCCTGAAGCATAAGATCTGCTGAAAATCGCACCGCTCACAGGGTAATCAACACCAACACCCTCACTCAACAGACGATAGGCCTTTGCCACCCTCTCCCAGCGATTATCCCGATCCATGGCATAATACCGTCCGACAACACTGACGACGTTACCGATCCCAACTTCTTTTGTCCAGGACTCTACTTTGTTTAACAGCTCTATTCCTGAGATCGTGTCAGAATCTCTCCCGTCCGCAAAGAGATGAAGGAATACCCGATCAAAATTTTGCTGCTTGCAGAGCTCGAGCAACGCCTTCATATGATTAATGTGGCTATGGATTCCGGTCTCGGATAATAAGCCCATTATATGCAAAGAGGAGTTGTTCTTCCTCGCATGGTCAACAGCCCCAAGCAAAATAGCGTTGTTAAAAAAATTACCTGATCTTATGCTTTCATCTATAATCGGCTGATCTTGATGAACGATCTCCCCAGCCCCGATATTTAAGTGCCCCGCCTCTGAATTTCCAGGAGAACCATGTGGCAACCCGACAGCTTCCCCCGAAGCTGAAAGAGTAGTATAGGGGAATTCCCGACAATAGCCGTTGAAATTGGGGACGTTCGCTTGAGCAATTGCATTTCCACCCCAAACCGGAGCTACCCCCCAGCCATCAAGTA
>DAOOSE010000148.1:0-3005 GCA_035389625.1 bacterium | reverse complement strand
AGGATACGCGGCAAAGCTATTCTCCACATAATAATTGAATATATCTATTATTTCCTTTTGATGCTCTTTAGTTATGGGTGTTAATTTTATATCCATACTGGTTTCAATAATCTCCTATTACAGCACCGGCTTGTCCGAAGGGACGTTTCGTTATGTTTAGTATTCCCAGCTCTTGTATGTTTCATCCTCATTTTTCATGTCTTCATATAGCCAAACCATGCGGTCCAGGAACCAACTCTTGCCAAGATAAGCCATTGTCACGCCCAGGATGGCTCCCCAGATGGAGTAGCAGACAGTTGACCATAAGGCCAATATCAATCCTGCTGATGATATGCCTTTCAAAATCTTGTGCAGGGGCACATTATGACGGCCGAGGATTTTCACCTGATCTCTGTTCAAATAGACCCGTTCCCCAAGAACCGCCTTGGATGCCCAATTTCTGGTTGATTTCGGCTTGCCGAAAACAACAGGGTTGAAAAACATCCAAAGAAGGGACAGTCCCCCCGGAATCAGACACCACCAACCGATCCAGGCTCTGCTCCAAAAAGAAATAATGATGACCGGCAAAACTGAATATCTGGTCCAAACACTAACAGGGTTGGCGTGCCTCATCCAGTTTTCATCGGTTAGGTGGAACACATTCGCTATTTTTCTCTCCAGTGTCATTCAATTTCCTCTTGAAAAGGGCCGTGTCTGCTTTGACGTATGTTCATCAGTCCAGGAAATCGCTTGCGGTGTAAAATTGAAACGGTTCTGGCTGTTCGTTAATCTTCTCCAATTCTTCAAACATTCCTTTTCCTACCGAACATTCAAGCTCACCCGCCGGAATCCGCGCTGTGCTTTTTCGGTGCGGGTTACGGTCGGATGCAGCGTTTTGTTAGGTCTTCTATAAATCATCAATCGCTTGAATTATTTCAGGGGTTATCCCAGTTAAATTCTGAATTATATTACCAACGGAATTGCATAAATTTAGGACCTCGACCATTGCTTGCGAAATGTCCACGGCGTAGACGTTTTTGCACTTCCGAGCAAGGCAGACGGAAAGGCCGCCCGTTCCGCACCCGATGTCGAGCACGGTTGAGTTAGCTGATAAATCAAGAGCAACGGCAATCTTTTCGGCTTCAGCCTCGAAATCTCGGAAACCCTGGTGCCGGTTATCATAGTCTGCGGCTACCCCGGTATCGGAATAGTCAACGCCAACGTGCTTCGATTCATTGAACAGCCAGACGGGATGATTATCTTGCATATTGGGTTCCTTTTTCCTCACACAACGAAGAACTCACTGGTTTTTACGGAGCGCAGCGGAGTAAAAGATTTATTCTGCCTTTTAAATGACCTCATTGCTTTCCAAATCTTTGATATAGCACTCTAAGTTGAAAATTTATCTCTTATTTCTCGGCACCATATCTTGCACTGTAAACAAATAGACTTAAAATCATCATATTCATAAGCGGGAAGGGGCGTTTTGGGTTCAACTGTACACTCAGCCATCCTATATTTATTTTCACCTTCGGGTGTATTAAATGCTCGTACAGCAAAAATGCACTGATCGAAAGATAATTCGATTGAGCCTTCTTCAATTTGAAAATCAATATGATCGCTAATTTTGTAATCCTCAATAATTGACTTGATCTTTTCAATTTCACTATTAGTTAATGCGCGAGGTTCCCTATACGCCATCTTTTACCTCCTTAAGTGATTTAATTTACCTATAACGGACTCAGCGGCCTTGCGAGGCTGCGGCATCCGCTGAAGTGCCTTGTTATGCAATTTTCTTCTTTTATTGAATTTTATCCCGTTTCCTACGATTGCATTCCTCACAAAGCAATTCAATATTTCGAGCAGTATTACTACCCCCTTTAGATATAGGAATAATGTGATCGTATTCTAATTTGTCGCGGGATCCACATTGAGCACAACATCCTTTATCCCTCCGCCAAACATCTACTCTAACCTTCTCGGGTATTCTAGGCCTCTCATATCTAGTTTCATGATTTTTTGAAAATTTATTTTGTAATCTCTCAAATTTTCTTCTTTCCGAATCAAATAAATTCATTACTAACAATTTCTTTTGATTGGTATCATGAATACCTGGAACAAAATACAAATAGTTATTATATAAAAACTGTTCATAAATTAAATTATAGGTACCCCTTCTTAATCCTAAAAAGAAAGAAATTTCATAAGGTTCCTTCTCACTATTTTTCCAAATTTGCTCATCATTTAAAATATCTTCTAGTTGTTTTCTGTCTTCATCCCGCAACGCGTTCAAAGCATCTACCATTCCCGTATTTAGTATTTCTTTAAAATGCTTTCTGGCATCATTACAAATCTTTATTGCAGCCATATAATTATATTCCCATTTTAATTCTTATTTTGCATAACGTTGAAGCTGTGCGGCGCAAACGAAGCGCAGCGTAGTTTGCGTCCGAACGAGCGCCTTGATAATGTCATGGCCCCCTCAGTTACGAGTGAGGATTGATTTTGTCGCCAAAATCATCCTATGATTAGCGTGGTCACGCGGAAGAGATCCGCGGCCATAGACTCATCTTTAACCAAGGAGGCCAGACATGAACTTTTACCAACCTCATTCCCAATTTTACTGCGGCGTGGACCTGCATTCAAGCAATATGTACCTCTGTGTCATCGACCGCGATCAGAAAAAAATCCTGCATAAAAACGTGCAAAACCAGCAGACCGAGGTGTTTCTGAAAATGATCGCACCCTACCAACACGACCTGGTCCTTGGCTGCGAAAGCACCTACGCCTGGTACTGGCTAGCAGATTTATGTTTCGACAACAACATTGAATTTATTCTCGGCCACGCCTTATACATGAAAGCCATCCACGGCTCCAAGGTCAAGAACGACCGGGTCGATTCAGAGAAAATCGCCAGGCTCATCCAAAGCGGACTGTTCCCCCTCGCCTATGTCTACCCGGGCAGCAAACGCCACCTGCGCGATCTCCTGCGCCATGCGGGCCAGGAACTCGGCCGACATTGCCGT
>DAOOSE010000147.1:0-3027 GCA_035389625.1 bacterium | reverse complement strand
CTGGCCGATTTTGATCTGCCCACCCCTGGCCGCTTTTAAAGTGCCCGCTGACAGTATTGACCGTATTCCGTATGAAATTCAATTACTGACCCTGTCCAAATCAAGAAAGAAAAATACGATATCAATTAAATATTTTAATAAAGAATTTGAATTTTGTGCAACACAAGTCACCGAGAAGGAAATAAAAGCATTATTGGAAAAATATCTAATCGACAGTAGCGAAAAAAAGAGGTTTATCAAAGATAGTCTCAAATATTTCAAAGAAACTAAAGAAATATTATTTTCTTCTGCTGATGATGAACATAGGAGCTTCTCTTTAGATTGTATCACTACGTACATTTTAGAGTTTGAATGCAGTATACTCAATAATTATTTACATGAGAAGTCACAAAATACGGCATTCTATAAATCTCATATGGAAGGGAACCCATTGTTCAAATTGGATCATCTCTTGTTATCTACCACTCTTTTTGAGGCGATCTTTACGGGACCAATTAATCCGATTACGGGTTTTTTTCAGCATTTTTGGCTAGAATACTTGGATAAGCTCAATGAGGATCACAGCCAACAAAATGAAAAAGAAAAGCAAAGAAAGCTTAAAGAACTATTGATCAAAGCAAAGGATTTAGTCGATCCGAATTTAGAAACAAGTAATGTCGTCCTTCAAAAGAAAAAACTACCATGTTATAATTATCTATTCGCTGCGCTCTTGCATGAAAAAGCACGACATACCGGTGATGATTTTGTGAGATTATGCAGAGAAGCAGCCGATATGTATATTGATAGAAGTGGAAAGGAATTTACTGGAGAACAGCTGGCAAATGTATTCCATAGTACAGTAAAAAATTATGGAGGTTGGCCAGGATTTTATCAACAAAATAAGGAAAAAATTAAAAAATTAAAAAAAAAGGTCAACTGGCAAGATTAATCCTCATTTTTCCCTCTTAGAAATCCGCCATTATCCAACCATTCAATTTCTATCATCCCACCCCTCGAAATTCAAAACAATCCAAAGTTAAGCGCATCAAACTATCCTCAAAAATCGTCTCCGCAAGTGTATTCATCCTCAAGCTTTACCGACCTCTGATAATTCACTGAATGTTCGTGAATGTCTCCGTAATGAAATAGATACTAGAGATGTCTATCTTTTTACGCGCAGTCAATTCAGGCTGCTGCATAACTCAAAGAAGGGAGTCTCGTATGAGAACCCAAACTTATAGTGTTACCTTGAACCTTAGCGCCAGCGAGCAAAAGCTGCTCAATCAGATTTGGCGCGCAAACCAGAACACGCTTCCGACCATCGAATCGGCTGTTTACAAACTAGCCCTTGATGGTATTCGCGGCCAGTTGGCAGCGCAGAAGGAAGAGAATCGGGCGAAGTACAATGCCCGGAAGAGTGGCGAAGCCTCTGCTGCCGAGGCTCAGCCCGAAACCGCAGCGAAGCCCCAAGCCAAGAGCAGGGCTTCAGCTGAAGCTTAACAACTTAACAAACCAGGCTGCGGGGGCAGCCTGGTTCCTAATTCGAGGCGATGATGACTACAACAAATCAAAAAAGGCTGTTAAGCACGAAGGAGGCCGCTGAGTATCTTGCTATGACTAGTGCAGCTTTGTATCAGATGGTGCATCGCAAGAAGATCCCCGTAGTCAGGTTGGGAAGAGCGCTAAGATTCGACCTTCCCGCACTGGATGCATGGATCGACCAACAAAAAGAGCCTGCTGATGTAAAGGCGGCCTAGCTTGAAAGCCCCTGTTCAGTGCAGGGGCTTTGCTTTATAGGTATAAGAAGTGAAAGAAATCACCAATGTAGTAAGGAGTCCAAGATGGCAAAGATCTACAAACGCAAAGATACAAAGAAAGTGAGCTACTACGCACACTTTACGGTTCGGGGCGAGAGACACCGTGTGAAGCTTGAAGCTCAAAATCTGGAGCAAGCAAAAAAAATGGCGGCCGAAATCGAGTACCAGATTCTGGCGGGCCACTATCAGTTCCTGAAGAGAACTAAGTACATCACTTTGCGCGAATTGGCTGACCGTTATATCGAGTATGCAAAATCAAACAAACGGTCATGGAGTCGGGACATCGTCTGTCTGAAACATATTCTGCATATGGAAATTGATGGTCGAGTGCTTGGCGATTATTCGCTAGATACCATCAAAATAGTGCACGTCCAAAAATATCAGATTCGCAGGAAGATGGAAATGAATCAGAAGTACGACGATTGGGGGATGGCAGAGGAGAAAAGAAGCTTTTCGTCAGTCAACAAGGAACTTGCTTGCTTGCGGCATATGTTCAATCTCGCTATCGACTGGGAACTGGCTACCAAGAATCCCGTCGTCAGTAAGGCAATAAAATTTGACAAGGAAAAATCAAGGGGCCGGACTTTGGATGACGACGAATTCTCAAAGTTGCTGCAATCTTGTTCAGGACAGCTGTACCAAATCGTGATAGTGGCGCTGAACACGGGAATGAGGCGCGGTGAGATCCTGGGATTAAAATGGGAGTATGTCAAGCTTGATCAAGGGAAAATCGAGATCAAACACACCAAGACTGATGAAGACAGGACAATCCCCATCAACGCTTTCCTGAAGAGTCTGCTGGAATCGATGCCGAGGGAAGGAGTGTACGTTTTTCTGAACCGGCAGGGAGGAAGGATAGGCACGATCAAGACGTCCTGGGGCAACGCCGTCGAACGCGCTGGCATCGACAACCTTCGTTTCCATGATCTACGGCACACGGTGGCTACCAGACTCGCACGCGCCAAAGTCACCGAGTCGGTGATCGCGCTGATCCTGGGGCACAAGCGGAATACGATGACGAGCCGCTACATCAACCCCCACTGGGACGAGATGGTGGAAGCGATTGCCGTGATGAGCGATCTTTGTCACAGATTTGTCACAGGTGATGAAAACGGGCAAGCAGAAGAGGCTGATAATAACAAAATAAACAATATAATGGGCCACACACTGACAGCCTGAAAAAGCTCCTTTTAAGCCGTGGGTCGTGGGTTCGATTCCCGCCACCTTCACA
>DAOOSE010000146.1:0-3031 GCA_035389625.1 bacterium | reverse complement strand
CTATTTCTAACGGGTTTTGAGCTTCTTGGGACTGTCTTGGATGGTCACTTGGTGGGGCGGGGGGAGTCTAATAATCAGCCAAACTTGCTGTTTATGCTTCAAAATTATCTATTCGATTTTTCTGAATACCCCCAAAAATGCCCCCAAATATCGGACTTTTCATAGTTTTCATTTTATACCTTTCCTTCAGGCGTAGTCAACAAGTTTAGGTTAATTGCGTTAAGAATAAAATCCCATACTTTCATCCTGGTAGCCGAGCATTCCAGCTTTTAGGTTCCGTACTCGATAGCAAATACAAAGATTTAATGGCGGTGGTTGCGTCGTCTAAGGATTACCGATCGAAAGAGAGTTTATGTCGCTCAAGAGCATTCATAGCAGCCAAGTTGGTCAGCGTAATCAGTTCTCTCTCGAAACCATTTTTCGCTTGGTACCGCGGCGAAGCTAGTCCACGGTTTGCGGGCGCGAAATATTGCTCGCCTGATTCGTATTGGAGGAGATTATTCCCCTAGAATCTGTTACAGCTGTTGTTGATTTTCAATGTAAATGGTGATAGGGACACAGGAAAATACATAAGGCGGTTAATACGTTCCATTCCGTACAAAAATACTGGAGGAAAATATAGATTGGCTGGCACATACCCCGTCTCGCAATGGAAACGGGGTTTTCTATTTTAATTCAAGTGGCAGCAATGGGGTGTAAAATGGCTGATTTGAGGATCGGTTTTCTGGATGTCGGGCACGGTGATTTCATCTATGCGACAACCCCACTTGGTGCCAACCTGATCATCGATGTCGGCACTGGCGATGTCGTACCTTCGATTTTTCTCAGTGAAATATCTGCCATTTCTGAGTTACAAGTTTCCCATCCACATACGGATCACTTCGACGACATCATCGCAATATCAAAGAAAAACATCGCATCCTTCAGATGCCCCTCTCTGGACGGCTTTACTGACGATAGGATTGGTTGGACGAAACGCGACAAAGCTAAGATAGCCAAGCTACGCCAAATGAGGAGGGAAATTGCTGCCGACAATGAAGCTGTTACCGTCGGTCAAGAGTTCGATCATACCGTGTGGTTTCCACCAAATGTTGACATTAACGACCCTAACACGGCTAGTGCTTTAACAACACTTGCTTTTAAGGGTGTCAAAATCCTATTAGGAGGTGATCTCCCAGCTTCCGGATGGAAGGATCTGCTGAATAATTCCAAATTTGTCGGAGCCATTACGGGAACGACAATTTTCAAAGTTCCACATCATGGGCGGTCGGAAGGATGCTGTAATGAACTTTTCGATGTTATAACACCAATGCTGTGCGTAATATCCGATAAGTCGATAGAAAAAGACAATAAGAATACTGCGGCGACCAAATGGTATTCAGATAGGACCACCGGCTGTATTGTCGCAGGGTGCAAAGATAAACGGAAGGTTGTTTCTACTCGTTCTGATGGTTCGATCTTTATAAAGATCAACGATAAAGGGGAATGGTGGGTCCATCCGGGAACTCGTTGGTTAAGGGATTAAAGGAGGGGGGAATATCATGAAAGGATTTCCAAAGCGGGGTTTTATATTCTGGCCGGTCGGTACCGGTGATAGTACGACCATTGTTGTAGACAAAGAGGACGGGATCATATTACAAATCGACCTGCGCCATATGGAATGCGCTACAGAGGAAGACGATCCTCATGTTCCGATCATTGATATCCTCAAACAAGAGCTTCCGGAGCTGAACGAGAAACCCCACCTGTCAGTGTTCGCGTTGACACATCCCGATAAGGATCACTGCCAGGGGTTTTCGCAATTGATAAAAGAAGTCACAATCGGGGAACTCTGGTTTTCGCCACGAATATTCCGAGAATATCACAAGGACCTTTGCGAAGACGCCTCGGCCTTCAAGAAAGAAGCTATGAGGCGTGTCAAGAAAACGATCACTAGCAAAGGGAATGTTGGTTCCGGAGATCGCGTCCACATCATCGGCTATGATGATCTCCTGAAAGAAGAGGAATTCGAAGGATTCCCTCAAGACCAGCTGACCGTTCCGGGAAACTCCATCACTGAACTAAATGGGGAGGATTATTCAGATTGCTTCAATGCTTTCGTCCATGCGCCATTTAAGGACGACAGCGAAGGCGAGCGAAATGACACAAGTCTTGCTTTTCGGATAGCCCTGTCTGATGGAGAAGTTACCGGCTTTGCCATGCTTCTTGGCGATCACTGCTACCCCACAGTAAAGCGCATTTTCGACCGAACCACTGATAAAAATAATTTGGCTTGGAACGTATTTCTTGCCCCACACCACTGTTCCAAGGGAGTCATGTACTGGTGCGATGAGGGCGAGAAGGAAGAAACCCTTCGGCAGGGCGTTCTTGACGCGATTGAGAAGGCAGCCAGTGACCCAGGCTATATCGTCGCCAGTTCAGAACCAATCCCAAAATCAAACGAAGCCGGCGATAATCCGCCACATGCAATAGCGAAAAACCGGTACGAGGAAATAGCGCCAGACGGGTTTGTGTGCACACAGGAACATGGAGGCAAGGATCACCCTCAACCAATCATTTTTGAAGTGACCACCGCAGGCCTTACATACTGGGGGTCTCAAGTCGCAAAAGCAGCGGGACTGACCTCCCTGGCGAAAGCTATCGAGCAGGCACGCGGAGGCGCGGCACCACCTTCAGATAGAGTTGGATTCGGGGAAAATCGATGACAGCGGGGCAGGAACTCGCACAAGAAGAACTGCGCGAGATCGAGGCTGCGTCAGAGGGTGCGTTCGAAGTCCTTTCTGTGAGGTTTCCAGAAGGGGATCACCGGTCAGCAATCGCAGAAATAAGCGTCACCTGTTTCGATATGCCGTACGCAGAGGGAGGGATAAAGCTCAGAGATAGAGAGCGCTTCCTCATATACATTCCACCGGATTTCCCTTTCGATGTTCCAAGCGTTTATACGCCGCATCGACGTTTCTCAGGGAATCCCCACGTCCAATGGCAAACCTACCTATGTCTTTACCAATCAAGAAACACCGAGTGGGATGCC
>DAOOSE010000145.1:0-3077 GCA_035389625.1 bacterium | reverse complement strand
TGGCGAATTTTGAATACTTCGCCGGAATGACGGCTCTTACAAAAAAGAAGCTACTTCACCAGATGATCAAAAAGATAATTATCAATTCCCGGAAAGGCTCGCCCGTGCGCATAGAGAGAATCGACTGGCGCGAAGGATTTGACTGAAATAGACGGCGGCAACTATGTGCCTGACATCCAAAACGCGAAATAGCCATTTACCAAGAGATCTGAAAATAACCTATGAGCGACGCTGCAATACCGGGCGTCGTTCTTTTGTTTTCACAGGCAATATTTTATAGTATCACACAGAAAAACATTCGATGGTTTCTCACAAAGGACGCGAATACAGGCATATCCCAATGACAGGCGGCGCCCCAATTTCATGCCTGTTCCGTCTGATCACTGGCAAAATTTATGATGGCATCAATTCAGTAATAATGCTCTTGGTTGAATGGATACTTGTGGTCTCTCCGTTTTTCACTGCAATTTTGTGGCGTTTTAAAGATTCCATCCATATTATTTCAGCTTTAATAAAGTCATCCTCCGATTCAATCCTGAACCATCCCCATCTTTCATATTTATTGAAAGGTGTTACCTTATTCATCGGTTCCCCTCTCGTAAACACTTCGCAACGTAAAGACTTTTTTCTGAGTTTTATTCCGGCAAATCCTTTTTGGTGTGAGTAAACAGCCACAGTTGCCTTATCTCCAAAACTTAAAGATATATCATTATCCAATCCACGAATAATGGTGTCAGCTTTATTGAACAAGCTGATTGTATCGGGTGTACCGTATTCAAGATATTTTTGTTTTCTCTTCATCATTTCACTTTTCGAGATATCTTTTGCCATAGCGCGTTTCCCGATACCCTTTCTTACCTTTCTATATCCGATGTCTTTTCTCTGTTGGCTGAACAGCATGTTTAACGATTTGTTGAAACTATTTGCTGCCTTATCGTATTGTTGTCTGTATTCAGCCATTTTGCTAATATTCTTCTCATACATATCCAGCAAAGTGTCATTATCTGACGTCAAATAAGCAGATCCCTCTAATTCATGAAACATATTTTCTACGTCCCTGCAAAAAGCAGTTCCTTTCTTTTCAGTGACAATCACATTGGCTTCAGAATTGGTCTTTAGCCCTCCCTTCGTAAGATTGGATGAACCTATTGCAATAAATTCATTTTCTTCAGAAAGAAACCGATACACTTTGGGATGGTAACTTCCCTCGAATTGTTTGATCAAATACACTTTAAATCTGTCTGGATATTTTGCGCTTCTCCCTATTTGAACCAAGTGTCGTATAGCAATTGGCTCTGTGATTCCAAAATCTATACCTGTAAATATTTTTACAATGGCACCTTTTTGTGATAGAGATCGTATTATATGTTCGATTTCACTTATGCCACTCATTTTTATAAATGCTACGGCAATCCATAATTCAAGTATTTTGTACTGTTTGAAGATTTTTAGAAGTTCGTTGTAAAGATTATTATGATCGCAGTTATATACGAATTTCAATTTATCCTCCTCCCATACTCGATTAGGGGCGCTATTCCAACTTCTGCTTATTTTTCTCGTTGATTTTCTTCTTAATTTCTTTCTGCGCGTTGGAATCTGCAAAAGTTATTTTCGTTCCGCCGATATCGGGCCAAAAATTCAGGTTCAGAATGCAGCACGGTTTATCCCAAAATATGTTTTGGACGAGTCTCGATTTTCCAGCAATAAAGTCGTTTATGGTGTTCTCGGTCGCGTCGTTCGGAGGACCGTACTTTGATTTTAGCATGTCGAGAATATCGCGGCCGGATTGGTACTCTTTGAAGGCTACGCTTATTATGGCAAGTTTATTTTTGTAAAAACCATAAAGTATCTCGATCTTATCTCCAGAGGAAGCTGTGGTTTTCTCGGTATAAAACACCATTCCTTCCGATTCAAATTCTGAATATAAAACCCACAGGATACCACCATCTTCAACGTTCTTATTCTTCGACAAGAATTCCTTTAGAGTAATGCCGAGCTTGTATTCTCTGTATGAGTTTGGCGTCTGGTATTTCGGCTTATTCTGGGCAAAACATATTCCGGGAACCAGAACGGTAAAAAGAACAACGAGTAATGCATTTCTCATGACTATCCCCCAATTAAATATATAAACCTATTTCTCAGACGTCACCTCGAATTCTCCTTCCGCGAGAACTTATTCTCCCTTTCTGATTCTGAGTTTGTAATGTGTTTATTCGGACATGAAGAGTTCCGGGAACCGCATCCAGATTGAGGGAGCCTTAAAATAGATAACGTTAAACCGTGGATCAGCGATTTCGATTCTTTCCTTTTTAATTACAACTTCACCGCCACTTGAGGTGGAAACACCTGTCAATAACAGGTCAACATGGCCAGCTCTCACCGGGCCTCTTAAAACGGCAATAAAAGCGAATTTATCGCTTAGCTTGAAGCTGTTAAGCTCACCGACAATGGAAATATTTCCGTAATCCTCTTTGTAGTCAGTGCCGAACTTGATATTTGAAGGTCCGGTGACTTTTGTGACAAAAAGAGCACCCCCATATCGATATGCAATTACCGCGCCGACTCCGGCAAAGAGAAGAAGCAGAACAATATACTTTCCGGCATGAGAGCGTTTTCTACGGGGCGAATCAAACTGATCGAGATGGTTCGCTTGGATGGGTTGTGACCCGCATTTCGGACAAAAACGGTTCCCGCTCTTAAGTCTGACCCCACACATGGAGCAGAAAACAAAGGATGCATCCTGATCGGTCATAAGTACCCTCAATATGTCTTGTAGAAGTATATATCCCCAGTGCTGGTGTTGCCAACCGTTGTTTTATCACATTCGGGAGTGGCGGCAACGGCCTAAAAAGGCTGCGACAAGGCACCGCAAGCAAATTTTGAACTATGTGCATATAGGATTATTGCGTTGGCCAGCCAATGACAACGTGAAGTTCTCGAGCCATTGCCCCGTCGATAAAATTGAGTGTTTGCGATATATCGATGGCGGTTTTTCTGTCGCCGGCATCCAGGTAGCACAACGCCATATTGAAATAGGCTGTTGTGCAGTCTGGCTCATCTTCGATTAACCTTCGATA
>DAOOSE010000144.1:0-3080 GCA_035389625.1 bacterium | reverse complement strand
GAATCAACACTGCCAAGCCCCACCCTTCTCAAAAGCATCGATCTTGGCCTTCACAATGCCGCCGGAGACTTATTTTGGCTTGCCAGCATTCAATACTACGGCAGTAGCGCTTATGGTCCCTTCCCCAAACTTAAAAACTATTTAATACTGGCAACTGATTTGAACCCCCGTTTTTCCTATCCCTACGCTTTTGCCGCATTAACCCTTCCCGCCGAAAAAGAAACCGATGCAGCCATCGCACTTGGTAAGAAGGGGCTCGAATTTGCCGACCAAAACTGGCGTATTCCCTATCACCTTGCCATCACATACCACACAAAAAGGAATGATCGTACCGAGGCTGCCCGCTATTTTGCCATAGCGGCCAATAACGCAGATGCCCCTGACTCTATTCGAAAGATGGCCGCCTTCTATAACTCAAATACAGATAATCGTGTTGTCACAAAGCAGATATGGCAAAACATTGCAGATACATCGACCGATGAGGTAACGCGCCAACGGGCAGAAGATTACGTGTACCACTTTGAACTTTTGGATCTTCTGGAAAAGGCATCAACTATGTATAAACAGAAAACCGGAAATTATCCGGGATCACTCGATGACTTGGTTGGGATCAACGTTATTTCCAGCAAACCCATCGATCCACTCGGAGTAGAAATTACTTTTGATCAAAACGGTAAAATAGTGATAGAATAGAAATTGAGAGCTTGATACTACAATTCGCAATAAAAGGAGGATAATGGAAACAGAAACAGCAGAAATCGAGTCATTTGATAATTACATTTCTTCGACATCATATGACGACTCATTCAGCTCATTTGATGAATTTAGCGAGGCAACCGCTGGTACCGAATCGGCTTCTGAATTCAATGCTGGAAATCTCCTCCCGGATACGTCGACTATCGGCATGCCGGTACTGATCGCCTCTGGTGTTATAGCTGCTCTTCTAATAGTATCCTTTTGGAAGATCTTTACTAAAGCAGGAAAACCGGGCTGGGGTAGCATTATCCCTATCTACAGCAGTATTGTCCTCCTTCAGATTATTCAGAAGCCTATCTGGTGGATAGTGTTACTGATGATTCCGTTCGTTAATTTCGCAATCGGAATAATCATGAGCATAGAGCTAGCAAAATATTTCGGCAAAAGTGCTATCTGGGGTTTTGTAATGCTATTTATCTTTGGCATAATCGGCTATCCTGTCTTAGCCTTTGGCGGCGCTACTTATGCCGGAACCGATAACGCCACCCCTCCAACACCAACTCCACCATCCACCCCTCCCTCAAATTTCAATGCCTCCTTACCGCCTGCCACACCTTCTGCACCCGTTAATCCTATTACTCCTACTACGGCACCGGATGTGCCTGACAGTGAGTCAATCGTACCATTGGCGGACCAGACACCCCTTGATAATATTGTCGCGCCTGCCGCTCCATCAGCATCCTACGCCCCAGCTATGCCCACAGAGCCGACATCAGCCGGTCTTGCTTCTGTCCCGCCAGCTACACCTTTAGCCGATCAACCATCTACACCAACGCGGCTAAGAGTTCCGGAATTACCGGTCGATCAAGCCGTCGCCCCAGAGACACCAGCCGTGGTCGGGCCTCCAACTGGCATGGCTATGCCCAATCAGCCAAGTGCACCATCCACCAATACTCCGGCCTACCCTGTATCACCAGCCAACCAGCCCGCTCAACCGGAAACACCTATGCAGCAGCCCCCTCAAGTGTAACCGTTGAATTTCAATTCAATTTAAAAATGAATAAGATAGCCAACCAATTTCTCCGACTTACTTCATCCTTGGTTTTGACTTGGGCTTTATTTTTTCCTTTATCTAACGCTGCCGCGAGAGATGCAAACCAAATCACCGACTGGTATATAGAAGATTTTCAAAGCGAAATTATCGTCAACAAAGACTCTTCACTCGACATTACCGAGAAGATAGTCGCTGATTGCGGCAATCTCCCAGACAAACATGGTATTTTCCGTGTCCTGCCTCTCTTTTATCAAAAGTCAGAATCCGAAAGAGTGAAGACTCCTATAACACTGCAATCAATAACAGATTTTAATGACAAGCCGCATAAGTACGACGAGAGCAAAACACGCGATACAGTGACATGGAAGATCGGCGATCCGAATATTTCTGTCAGTGGTAAAAATAACTACAAGATTACTTATCACGTCGAGAACGCCATTCGATTCAGCAGCCCTGACTTTGATGAGTTCTACTGGAATTTGAGTGGTAATTTTTGGGAAATTGAGATTGATAAGTTTGTTGGCACAATTATTTTTCCTCCTGAATCAGAGATGCGAACAGTTGATCTGTACTCCGGTCAAAGTGGTAAAAAAGACAACTCTTTGGCAAATTACAGCAGAAACAATGAACACTCCCTCATCATCAACTCCCTGCGACCGCTTAAAACCAGTGAAGGGATAACTCTTTCTGCTACTTTTTCAAAAAATACCTTCCTTCCCTACCAGCCCTCCTTTTGGCAAAGATATGGTAATTATCTATGGCTCTTGTTGCCCCTCCTTGCCTTCTGGCTCGGTTTTTCTCTCTGGAAGAAGCATGGACGTGACCCCAAACTAAGTATGGCCGAGATGACCCAATACGAACCACCAAAAGGATTGGGACCGATCGAAACAGGTATGGTTTTGTCAAACCTCTCTCTTCGCAACCACTTCCTCTCCGCCGGTATAATCAGTCTTGCGGTCAAGAAAGTTCTCACGATTGAAGAGATCGAGAAGAAGGGAATATTGGGGCAAAAAGATTTTAAAATTACCTTCAAAAAGAAGGATTTTTCCTCGCTCTCTGAATTGACCGAGACAGAAAAAGAACTTGCGGAAAAGCTTCACTCTCACACCAAGGGCGATGTACTTCGGCTCTCAGAGTTAAAGAATGAATTTTACACCTCAATCCCCTTAATCAAGTCTGTCGGGGAGAAATTTCTTTATGAGAAAAAATACTTTAACAGGCAGGGTTTTGCTTATCGAATCGTACTTATTGTCATTATGATCGTCAGCATTTTCGCCCTTGTGTGGCCGGCCGCCGCCATAATCCCTCTCATTGACAGCCCCGCAATTGC
>DAOOSE010000143.1:0-3103 GCA_035389625.1 bacterium | reverse complement strand
ACTTTCTGGAAAGACTGGAGTATCTAGTAGGTAAAGATAACTTAGCAATCATTCTTACAGATAACGGCAGTGAATTTAAGAAAAACTTTGATCTGGCTTGTCAAAGAAAAAAATTACAAAGATATTACTCCCGCATTAGGACGCCTAAAGATAATCCTGAAGTGGAGAGATTCAACAAAACCCTTATTGAGGAATGGCTCAATGATGGTAAATGCAGTGAAGACTTAGACAAACTTAACCAGTCTATTACTGAGTTCCTAATTATCTACAACAATGTTAGACCACACCAAACATTAAAATATTTAACGCCCCTTCAGTACGCAGAAAAACATGGACTATTGTCCGAAAGGTCGTCATCACGTACACTCGGTTGACAGCAAGGGTCGCTTGAGTTAAATACCCGTTGACATAGCCAGCTAGAGCCTGGTTTACCTGGGCATTGCCAGGATCGAAAATTATTTTTACATTTTTGGGAGCATCTGGCATCGACTCACCAAACTTCTCGGGAACAACTACGGCTCCGGCAATCTTATTGGTTTCGATAGATCGTTTGATCTCGTCTTCTTTTATATCTGTCTTGATAGTGAAGGCATCGCTCTCAGTAAGCGCTTTCTCGAGTCCATTTGCGATTTCAGTATTCGAGTTACGTACAACTGCAATCGTACCGACTTTATTATTTTTTCCAAAAAAGAAACCGAAGATGAAGGTAAACATCAAGGGAAACATGAGAGACCAAAAAAGTGCCTGCTTATTTCGCATCAGCATCTTCAGGTTGGCAATAAAAAGATTAAACATTATCGTCCTCCATTTCCCTACCAGTCAAGGAAATAAACAAGTCCTCCAGAGAAGCCTTGCTTACTGTCAAACTCTCCGGATTCTTCTCAAAGACAACCCTTAGGGCTTCGTTTAGCTTAGATTGAGTTGCAAAACGGCCGACGTAATGGTTGGCCTTCTCCGCAACGTGCTCGAGAACACCCAGCTTCACGATCACCTCATCGACTTTTTTATCGGGTTTTGCCAAAATAAATGACATCCTGAAAGGATTTTCTGTCTCGGTGATCAACTTATGAGTCTCACCCATGGCCAAAATTTTACCGTGATCCATGATTGCAATCCGATCGCAGAGAATTTCTGCCTCCTCCATATAGTGCGTGGTCAGGATAATTGTCTTGCCCTGTTTTTTGATCATAGCGATCAAATCCCAAAGGTTGCGTCTTGCTACCGGATCCAGGCCTGTCGTCGGCTCATCCAGAAACACAAGCTCGGGATCGTTCACAAGGCTTGCCACTATTGAAAAACGCTGTTTCTGCCCACCTGACAAATCCCCTACTAGTGATTTTGCCTTGTCCTTCAGATCAACCATCGACAACAATTCCTCGGGAGAAAGTGCTTTTTCATAAAAACTGCCGAATAGATCGAGAATCTCTCTCAAAGTTAAAAAATTGTAATAAGCGGATGATTGAAGCTGAACACCGATCTTTTGCTTCACGCAATCATGGCAGCCGTAAGATATGTCCTCCCCCAACACAGACACCTTGCCCGCTGTCATTTTTCGTAAGCCCTCGATGATTTCAAGCGTTGTTGTCTTGCCAGCACCATTCTCTCCCAGGAGCCCAAAGATTTCCCCCTTCTTAACGTTGAAAGTTATCCCATCAACGGCAGTGAAATTGCCATACTTTTTTACGAGGTCTTTTACCTCTACAACATTTTCCATCTGATTGCCTCTATTTACTATCGATAATATATTTATAACAAAATTGTTCAGGAGAAAACAGAACCATCGCTTGCAAAACTTGATTTGAAGTTTTATACTCTGAGTTATTCAATGGAAAATCTTGCACACATAGTCCCCCGTCATATTGCCATCATTCCCGATGGTAATCGACGCTGGGCCAAAGAAAAAGGCTTCCCTTCACTTCTTGGCCATAAAAAAGGATTCGAGCGCACGCTTGAAATTGTTTTGCATGCCCAAAAGATGGGAGTGGAGACAATTACCTTCTACGCCTTTTCAACGGAGAACTGGAACCGTGCCAAGGATGAGGTCGACTACCTGATGAAACTTTTTTCGATCGCCTTTGACCGATGGATCAACAGATTTCATAGGCTTGGGATCAAAATTCGACATCTTGGTGACATTACCCCGCTTGCTGAAGCATCAGCAAAAAAAATTAAAAAGGGTATAGAAATTACAAAGAACAACCCCGGGATGGTGTTGCAGCTTGCAATTAATTATGGCGGCAGAGACGAGATTAAACGAGCACTAAAACAATTATTGGATAAAAATATCAAATCCGATGAGATTACAGAGGACCAGATTGCCAAAGCCCTTGATACCAAATCAGTTCCCGACCCCGATCTAATCATTCGCACTTCAGGCGAGCAAAGACTATCCAATTTTCTTCCCTGGCAAGCCGCTTATTCCGAGCTTTATTTCACCCCGACGTATTGGCCCGACTTTAGCAAAAAAGAATTTGACAAGGCTGTTGCAGAGTACTCACAGAGACAAAGAAGGTTTGGCTCGTAAAGCCAAAAGCAAAGACTCCAAAGCAAAGACTCCAAAGCAAAAACTGAATTGCAAAGGATAAAAATAAGATTTTTAGCTTTTTTGTTTTTCGGTATTTTTTGTTTTGGTTTTCTTTTGGCTTTGGGATTTGGCGTCTTGGTTTTGGGATGAAAACAACATAACTTTATTGCTTTCAACCTCCACCCCCTCTTTTCTTAATCTCTTGGCCTGTTCCTCCATTCCGCCAAAGCCAAAATTCACGGCCAATTTCCCCTTCGTATCGACTACCCTGTGACAGGGTATTTTTGTTGGGTCGGGATTAACGTGCAGAGCATTGCCAACCACTCGAGGGTGAGTGCCAACGATTTTCGCAATCTGACCATAAGTCGCCACTTTGCCTCTAGGTATTTTGACAACTGCTTCGTAAATTTTTTGATAGACCGATTGCATTATGCTAAAACCCGTAATTCATACTTCTTGATTCATACTTCCTGCTGAACGCAGCCACTGAACGTAAAGGCGTACGCTCTAAAATTGCTCTCTTTGGCACGAAGCGTGAGGATCGCCTCAATCGGCTGATCCGATTTTACTAGATTGTAC
>DAOOSE010000142.1:0-3200 GCA_035389625.1 bacterium | reverse complement strand
CCCTTCTCCGCTAAAACTAAAACATTACTAAGAACCGGCAATGTTGTGCGGCTTCCAACTATCCTCGATACCTGGCTTAGAGCTCGTGCAAAATTAGATTGCAATACCGTGATTTTCATCCTTATTTCCTTTCTTTATCACTACTTTTCCACATCTTTTACTAAACATGGGGATAACTTTTAATATTACTTGCGTATTTATTCTTTACTACAAACAATTTTTTTAATGCACGGTGAAAGGTGTGGATAACCGTTATTTAATAGGTTTTTGTGTGGATAAATCAGTCAGTAATCCACACTGTCTGGAGAACCTGACTTGCTATTCTGTCGCCAGAACAATTATTCACAGGTTGTTAACATGGTAATCCCCAAGTTTTTCCACAATCACACAATCCTCTTTATATGCTTCCACTGGGGATATTTTGACTTATCCCCACTATTCACAGTCCTTACTATTACTACTGTTTCTATTAAGAAAAAGGAATATTAACCGATTTATTCCAAGATATGATAAAGCCCGACTGGGCGACAGGGCGCAACAAAAGGTATTGCCGCTTTAATACCACGAGGTTTGCCTAGGGTAATACCTTTTATTTGTCCATTCATCAATAGACAGAAAAAATCATCTCCTTAATGTGAACAATATCTTCTTTAATCCTTGAATTCGTATTGATAGTGTTTACAATCTTTTCACATCCATGCATGATAGTCGAATGATCCTTGCCACCCATCTCTCTGCCAATTTCCGGAAACGATAGATCGCAAAGCGCCCTTAATAAATACATTGTAATCTGGCGAGGTAGCACCAGCTCCTTGGTCCTTTTTCTACCAAGTATTTCTTCGATCGGAATCCGATAATACTTATGAACCTCTTTTATTACAAGATCGGGAGTAATGACTTTACGGTTGTTCGAAGCTATTGCCCCGAGTGTTTCCTGTGCCTTTTCTAATGTTACTGGTGAATTGCTTAATTCACATGCCGCGACTACTTTGTTGAGAGCTCCTTCGAGTTCACGGATTGATGCAGTAACATTCTCGGCAATAAATGTGATTATTTCATTGTCGACCTTATACTCCATCTTTTTTGCCTTTTGTCGTAGGATTGCCTCTCTGGTTTCCAAATCAGGCTGAGAGATATCACAAACCATCCCTCCTTCGAAACGCGTTTGCAGGCGCACCTCCAGTCCCTTGATTTCCTTAGGTGGGCGATCAGAGGCAAGGACAACCTGTTTTTTATTTTGGTGTAGATGATTAAAGGTGTGAAAAAATTCATCTTGTGTCTGTTCTTTGGTTGCCAGAAACTGAATGTCGTCTATCAACAGCAGGTCGACTGTGCGGTATCGGTCTTTGAAATCTTTTGCCCGGCCGAAGCCAGAACTTACTGCTTGAATAAAATCATTTACAAATGTTTCGGATGTAACATAAAGAACTCTTTTCTCTGGGTCTTTTGCACTAAGAGCATTTCCGATGGCTTGAATAAGATGGGTTTTCCCGAGGCCGGAGTTTCCATATATATAAAGAGGGTTATATTTTGTCCCGAGATTATCCGAAACAGCCATTGTTGCGGCGTGGGCAAGCTGATTGGATTGTCCGACCACAAAGTTCTCAAAAGTGTATTCACTATTCAGGGAAGAATTGTTGGGAAGACGGCTCACGATTACACTGTTCCTGGTCGGCTCTTTATCCACAGGCTTGTGGATAACCCTGGTCTTCTCTATGGCAATAACTTGTTCCGGTTTGGGTGTTGCAACTTTAAACTTAACACTCGCAATCGGCTCGGGTGTCTGGCTTTGAAGAGCTTTCAAAATTTCCTTAAGGTACTTTCTCTTTAGCCAATCCTCGATAAAAATAGTCGGCACGCCAATTGTAAAAACATCCTTTTTGTACTCAAAAATAAATGTGTTTTTAAACCAAGTCTCAAAGTTTGCTTTTGAGATTGATACCTGTAACTCTCCGAGTGCTTGTCGCCAGATTTCTACAAGGTCCATATTACCGCCCCAGAAATAATGGTTAAGATTGAGGGGAATTTAGTACCCCTTAATGTTTGAAAAAATGATAACAACTTATCCACAGGGCGGCAATATGGTGCCGATCAAGGCATGGTGATTGTGCAGGATGGAGCTGAATAGTTTCTTTAGAACAAGAGTCGTTATCTCTGATTTGGAATTTGAAACCGCTGTCTTGGGCTATGACTTTTTTCTTCAGGAGGAGGTCACAGCTAGGAGAGTCAGTAATGACTATGCCAACAAGCATTGCATCCGACCGTGAAATGTGGTACTCTACTTTGAGTTATGAAAAGAACTTATCAACCAAACAAACGCCGCAGACAAAAAAAACACGGTTTTCTATCCAGAATGGCCACTCTTGTTGGCCGCAGGGTTCTGAAACGTCGTCGAAGTAAGGGACGTAAAAGTATAGCGGTTTAGAAACAAGAAGTGAGCCAGAAGCTCATTTTTTGGTTTAAGAAGGGGAGGACAATGCTTGAAAAAACCAATCGACTTCAGAAGGAGCGGGATTTCCGGTCCGTCTTTAAGTTGTCAAAGCCTGTTTATAGTGGCAGGTTGGCGATAAGAGCAGCTAATTTGAAATTCAATAGTTCTCGTTTTGGGTTTGTGATTAGTAATAAAATCGAGAAGCGGGCAACGCGTCGAAATTCCATAAAGAGAAAACTTCGGGCTGCTGCACGTGAAATATTACCAAAAATGCAAGGGAAATTCTCCATAGTCGTAATTGTGGTACAACCATATGAATTTCCATTTGATTTTGCTTTAATCAAGCGTGATTTAGAATCAGGTTTATTAAAAGCCAAAGTAATTAATGCCTAATTGACTTTGCTTATGAAGTTTATTCGATCTATGCTTGCCGGAATCATCTTTGTTTACCAGCAGACCTTGTCTCCTGACCACGGACCTCTCAAACATTTTTTTCCTGCCGGTTACTGTAAATACCATCCAACTTGTTCCGAATATTCGAAGCAGGCATTGCTCAAGCACGGGGTAGTAAAAGGTTTGGGGTTTGGCGTATGGCGAATTATCCGGTGTAATCCCTGGAGTAAAGGTGGCGAAGATCTTGTTCCATAACTTTTAATTAATGGTAGAGAATAGAATCTAGAGGATAGATATTGAAATTAGATGCTAGAGGTTGGATCGAGCTTCTATCTTTCAAGCTTCTAGTTCCAGCTTCGAAAGTCTCTGTTGTCCA
>DAOOSE010000141.1:0-3209 GCA_035389625.1 bacterium | reverse complement strand
CGCATTTTGCCAGTTCTGCATCAAAGACTGGCTTTATAACTTGCCAGGCTTTCGTATGATCACCGCTCTCCTTGTCGCTGATGCGGCAAACCCTGAGCGTATGACTGAAAAGTGCTTCAAGCACCTTGCCTCTCGGTGAGTTTATTGCTTGAAACATGGCATCTTCTTGCATATCTCGAGCAGGTTCCAATTTCTCTAATAGTGTTTGTATCAGCGCAAATGCTCTCGGAAGATATTCTGGTGGATATGCTTTGTTGTCATCCCTCGTACCGGCATGTAAAAATTCGGCGATAATCGGCGGAATCCAGTCACGGGCAGGAGTCAATTCATGATTGCTAACAACTTCTTCCGTCCAGAAATCAGGTTTATCCAGCAACTGTGCAAAAAAATCGATTAATCGGCCCCATGCAATATCCCAGTCGAGATTCAGTTCTTTATTTTTGGGTTTTTCCCAGATACTTTTGAAGCTATTGATTATACCGTACTGATATGGCCTCTTGGCATCCAGAAATGTTGGAAGGAGCTGAAGGAATTTACGGGGATATGTTTCGACAATCTCCTCCAGTGAATCGACGAGGGCTTTTATGGACGGCGTTGACGGGCCGTGCCAATCGCTGGGTTGCTGAAACTCATTTAATCTTTTTATCAGGCTGCCGTTTTCCGCAAAAGCAAGCAGTGCTTGCGCTGAATATGGCGAAGGGCCTGGCCCCGTCCATGTTTTCATGTACGAGTGAAAATCAGGATGCTCTGACAGTCTGCCTATGCCCGTGTCAGCATCAAGCTCCAAAAACCAACTGTCAGCTGGTTTATATTCCTTCCCCGTGATTGCAGATAGCCAGTTTCGCTGTATATGCTTCAAAAACCTATCCGGATCTTCATGATTTGGTTGTGGTAGGTTACGTAGCGCCTCAATCGTGGAGGCCTTTTCCGAATCACTGAAGTCGGAAAAGCGATCCTTGAGTAAGTGGTATGTTTCATGGATATTCCTCGAGTCAAAGAGACCGGGGCCTATGATTTTCTGATATAGATTTTTCAACACGGGCCATCGCTGCGCAAGAATATAAATGGCGATCCGGCGAACCATCTCATTCTTATCTACAAGTATCTCGGCAACAAAGACAGAAGCTCTCTCTGGCTCATTATCAATCCAAGACAATAAGACATCTCGAAACCCTTCGACAATTCCGTTGACAACATCATCCCACGAATGGTTCTGCGGATGATCCTCAACTGCAGGTCGGCTCAAGTAGGTTGGAAGATCGCCGAATTCCTCGCCAAAAATTACGTTAAGTCTGTTACGAAATATCTGAACTGCTGCTCTGCCAATCTTAGCGCCGAAGGTCTCTGCATGGTGTTTGATCAGTTCCTTTAACCAGTAGTCCTCAATAACTGGTATTGGCTTCTTCCGCCCTTTACTAACGCCTTTTTCCTCAACCCAAAGAACAGCCGTGCAATGGTCAAGTATTATGACGGCTTTTCCCCAGTCTTCAGGCGTTTCGCTTGCTAGTAATTTCCTAAGTGGTCCTATATCAAGTGAATGGCCAACCATGCCTCGGTCGTATTTGCTGCTCAGCCAGATCGGGATAAGATTGAGGTCTTCTCTTTCAATTGAAGCCGTTGGCAGAAGACCGAGAATTTCGGCAAATTTCCGATAGGTGTGATAATTGTCACGACGTTTACCATCGTCACTACGATAGCTGCTTACGGCACGGATGACGCCTGCGACCTTTTGCGCTAGCGGAATATCATTGCTGCCCCCAGCCTGCTTCGCAACGGCCTCCAAATAGTCAAGCGCGCTCCAATAGGGGATTCGCACAAATCTACCATCTTCGGACGGTATCGGATCCAAATTATGTTCAGGATTGAAAAGATCGGCATCTTTTAAGTAGTCGAAATAATTAGTGAATTTCCACTGTTTGAGTAGAATCTCAAAACCCCATTTTGCCTGCTCCTCATTTTCTTTCATGAGATTAATAAACCGTTTTTGCTTTGTCGTTAATACTGGGATCACGATAGTAACTCCTCCATTTCGAAGCGTTTAGACAAAGCCAATGGTGGACCAGGGGAAATCTCCCCGGCAAGGTAGTCAATGACTGTAATCAGTTGATCCCAATCGCGGTCGTCACGTGAAAATGGAAGTAACCTAACCCCAAATCCATAATAATAAAGTTCTAAACTACGTGCGAGCTCCAAATCGCTTGTAAAAAAACCTTGCAAGACGTAGTGCCTTGGTTCTTCCTTATTTTTTGGATTCTGGTTACTTTTCTGCAGGATATACTCAAGGACTTCCATTTCATCGAGGCCGTAACCAATAAATAGAACATTCCACGATTTGAAAAGATGCTCAAGAAAAGTCAGGAACTCATTCTCTGGGTTTTCTTTTCCATCAATACGGTGGCTTGAATAACGATTGAGGTAATCGACAGTGCTCAACACCATGCTGCCCTGATCACGGACTGACCCATGAATGTGGAACACAGCATTCGCGATGCCCAGGTTCTTGACAGCGATATCGTCTCGTTTATAAAAGCAATTGCGCGATGTGACCAATGATTGTGACTGGGAAGGTGCCAGATCATCAGCCCGCAAAGTTTCTGGTGGAATTTGATCCAGCCAATCATCATAATTCGTCGTAACAAAAGTGTTTGCCAATCTTGAGATGTTCGCATAAACCTCCTCCCCGACTCTTTTCTTATCCTCTGACGGTATAAGCAGTTTCCTGAAGTCGATGCGAAGATTGTGCTGCCTTGCAAGCGTCGTAGTCACAGATAATTTTATCCGTGGAGAGAGATTAGCAATCTGTGTGCGTTGGTCATAATTCAAAATTCTTTTTTCCACGAGACAATTTAGGGAGGCATCAGCAAATTCACTCCAGTTTGGGCAACCACCCAGTTGAGAAACCCCCGCCCCAATAAATGGAATGAGCTTCCGCTGAAACGCCGCGAGACGGAGCGATTCCGGAATATTTCTAGGAATGGGTTCGATCTTTTCTATCATATCAGACTGTTGCGTCCTAAGTTATTTGCTTGTCTCGCTGTGCTGTTGCGGTAGTAATGCTAAACCTAGCCGTTATGGCATGTCCAATAATCCTTGTGCCAATCGGATTTTGCACCTTTTATCCTGAGGCCAATATAATCAAGCGGCTAATGGATGTAACGATTTGCGTTTGAAATTTACTTCGGAAAACGACATCTGTTGGTCAAGGCTTT
>DAOOSE010000140.1:0-3226 GCA_035389625.1 bacterium | reverse complement strand
GCCGGGCCGTTATGGGCAAGCCGTTGGCAACATGACAGTTAAGTTCATGATAATAAAAGATTCTGCACTCTTGACAACTTAACCATTACAATAAAACTTTGTGCTTTCTATCGGGACTGGCCCACGCTCAAAAATTTTTAAATTCAGAAGCTACACACACAAATGGCACATTTGCTTTTGCGCTATTACACAATCCAGCGCACGTGCAAAATCAAAAGAGCCATTTTCGGCAAATCACTGAATGTCTCATGGCGAGTTAAAATATATGCTAAGATTCTACGGACTAGTCACGAAGGCACGTTTGAAGGCCTGCCAAATAGAAGTAATATAGCATCTTCTGATTTTGACAATAAAAACTTAATCCTATGACCTCAATAAATACTCCATCAACAACTTCAAAAAGAAGCGAAGGGATAGTTTTTCAAACTGACAAAGATTTGATCGATATTTTTGATGCCGAATTTAAGAAGACACCTGACGGATTAGTCTTCGAGCAGGGCGGATTCCTGGCCCAAGGGCCAAGAGGCTGGGAACTATACGTACCGAAGAAGATCGTTCGGCTCAAAGCGAGCAGTGATATTGATAAATTCAGCGATATCAACTTTGGATTCTACGGAAAGAACCGGACCCGAGAGGAGGGCTTACTGCTTAAAGTCAGTCAACGTATTCCATCCCATATTGATCCGATATTTAAACAAGCGACTCAAAAACGGAATGGGACGGCATTGTTGCAGACTGCATTCTTCACGGCTGACCAGATCATATTGTACAATGGTGAAAGTTTTGGGAAGTTCATATTGAGACTGGATCATAACGGCGGGTTGGCGCATCTGGATGAAGGAAGTCTGAAGGCCATGTTAGAGGAGGCTAAGTATGTAGAGCCAGAGATAGACAATACTACCGGTGAGATCACTGATGAATACAAGTATGTGCCGCTGGTGCTGGAGATCGAGGCTTTGGGGTCCCCGAGAGAGATCCTGCACGGTAAGAATTGGCGTGGCACTAACCGCACGAACAAGTATTTGCATACGCACTTACCAACAGTCGGGACGTGGAATGACCTCATACGAAAAGCCTTACATATTGATAGGGATGAATTTAATACTTCACCGGATATTTTAGGACTTCAGCATGATATCAACCAGTTGAATGCACCATCGGGTGCCAGTTCAACGATCGTTACTTTTGAATCTGACCGGACGCCTAGGGTTATTAGGACGTTTATGATGGATTTGCTTAGTGTTGATGAGCAGGAAGAATTAATCAATTTGGCTAGTCAACATCGGACAACCTTGGTTCGTCCAGTGACTGAGTGCTATCGAAGTGATGCAGAGGAGATAATCAGATTCTACGAACTGGTCAAGAAGGCCACGGTCGAAGGCTTGCCAAATAGCAGTAACAAATCACCTGATCTTAAAAATAAGTAACCTCAATCCTATGACCTCAATAAATACTCCATCAACAACTGCACACAAAAGCGAAGGGATAGTTTTTCAAACGGAGAAAGATTTGATCGACATTTTTAATTCTGAATTAAAAAAGGTTCCTGAAGGATTGGTATTCGAACAAGGAGGATTCCTATCCCTGGTACACGGAGGCTGGGAGCTGTGCTTGCCGAAGAAGATAGTCCGGCTCAAGGCTACCAGTGATATTGATGACTTCAGTGATATCAATTTTGGTTTTTATGGAAGGAACAGTACAGGGGAAGAGGGGATCCTGTTGAAAGTCACTAAAAAGATCCCGCCTTATATTGATCCGGTTTTTAACCAGATGCCTGATAACAGAAAGGCTCCCTCGGTAATTCAGACCGTATTCTTTACCGAAGACCAAATCATACTGCAAAACAATGAGAATTTCAGGGAGTTCATACTGAGACTGGATTATAATAGCAATCTGGCATATTTAGATGAAAAAGGATTAAAAGTCATGTTGGACGAGACTAAGGTTTTGGAACTTGAAATCGACAACATCAGTGGTGAGATCACGGATGAATATAGGTATATGCCGCTGGTGCTAAAAATAGAAGCCCTGGGGTCACCGCGAGAGATCCTGCACGGCAAGAATTGGCGGGAGGCTCACCGTACTAACAAGTATGTGCATACACACTTGCCGACAGCAGGTAGATGGAATGAACTTATCAGAAGGGCTTTGCAGGAAGAGAGAGACGAGTTGAATACCCCACCGGATATTTTGGGACTAAAGTCTGATATCAATAAGCTTAATGCTCCTGAGGGGGCTAGTTCAACGATTATCACTTTTGAATCTGACCGTACACCAAGGACCATGAGAACGTTTATGATGGATCTTCTTAGTGCTGAGGAACAGAAAGAACTACTTACATTAGCAAGCAAACATCTTGTGATCTTAACCCGGCAAACTAATGAGTGCTCTCAGGGCGAGTTGAAAGAAATAATTAGGTTCTACGAACTGGTCAAGAAGGCCACGGTTGAAGGTTTGACGAATACGATAGCAGATAAGTCTTAGGTGGCTATTCGGGGCCACTGTAGGATTTATAACCAATAACGATCAATGGAACCTGACCTTCTCTTTTACAACCAAGCGGATAGAAAGAAACATGCACATTTTATACACTTCTTTGAATTGCGTCATAAAAAGTGGATTGGAAAATATCAATATAAAAAGACTAATTCGATCTTTTTTGCAAGCACATTGCCAAAGCCCCACAAGCCTATTCTCTACCAATGCTTTGGCAAAGAGCTTGCAAAGTAAGATGATAATAGAATTTTAAAATTTTTCTCCATCGCGCTGTCACTAGACAGTTTATTACAACAAGACAGAAAATAAAACAACCTCAAAAAACACTAGTACACCTTGACAATTATCTGGTACCTAGACAAATAAAAAAGGCCTGGCCCATAACACGGACGGTATAATTCATAAGCTCGTCACGGTTTTTGCTTTTGCTCCTGCACCCAAGACAAATTTGTAATAGCTTATACCGCGACCGCGCCAGTGCCCGCTATAAAACTTTGTATACCTTGACTTATTACCTGCTCCCGATCAACCTTGTACCGCGACACTCGTATAGGCCACAAAATTTGTGCCTGGACGGCAAAAACCCTGCCGTACTCTCCTTGCACCGTGACAGCTTAGCGGCTAAAGAACCAGGACCCTGCCCGGATGCTTCGTCGAGTAACGCTTACGAAATTATACCGCCGGGCCGTTAGAGGTAATTGCGCAAATACTTCCTTTCCAAATATTTACG
>DAOOSE010000139.1:0-3227 GCA_035389625.1 bacterium | reverse complement strand
AGTGCAAGGGAAACCCGTGGAGATTATCAACGGGAAAGAAATAATCTTGGAGGTAGAGAGAATAAATGCCGACTTTGATCCCAGGAAAGGGGGAAAAATCATTGGGACTATTAAAAATAAGATAAATTCCATGTATGATAATGGAGAAATAAGTCAAAAGGAAGAGGCACTGGCACTGGTAGTGCGGCTTTATCGGCATTATGGCTAGAGGGAACAAGCGCCTAAAAGCAAAGAAACTGTTGGCTGGAGTCATCGGACTTCTTGTGGTTTTAGGTGTTGTCTTTGCGACCTACTCCATTACTTATGCGGATCAGATTTATCTCAATCAAAAGCTTGGATCACTCGACCTTGGAGGCAAGACCAAAGCTGAGGCCAAGGTGGAGCTTAGAAGATTAGCCGATAAGTATCTGCAAGAAACCTTAACCCTCAAAGACCTAAAGAGTGGAGATAATTATTCTTTCAAGCCCTCTGATATTGGCTCGGTCTTTGATATAGATGCGACACTTGAGCGGGCTTGGTCCTTCGGGCGCAGTTCTAGTCCTTTAACAACTGTTGCCCAACAGTTTCAGAGCCTGTTTCGTCCGAGGGAAATCAGTTTTGAATATGTACTGAATGACGGAAGTCTGGAGAGTAAGCTCTCGGAGATTACAAAAAAAATAGAGCAGCCGGCCAAGGATTACGCGATTGTATACCAAGATGATGTTTTTGCGTTGGACACCGAAAAGAAAGAAGGATTACGAGTCGATATTGAAATGTTGAAAAAGGCTTTGCGCCAAAGAATTGGATCTGCAAGCACTGCTGCAATCGAGTTTTCACCGGAATATTATAAACCAAAGGTAAGTGAGGCTAAGGCAAGAGAACGCCTGGTCGAGGCGAATCGGATAATTCAATCTGGTACTCTCTCGTTTCACTTCCAAACCCAGGATTTTCCTTTAGACAGTGACACATTAGGCAGCTTTGTTTTGTCCAGGCCAAAGGGGGACGACCTGGAAATTTACTTTAACGAGGAAAGAATCAAGAAGTTGGTTGATACTGTGGCAAAATCAATCGACACAGAACCTAAGAATGCCAAGCTAACAGTAACAAATGGGGCGGTCACTGTGGCCGAGGCTTCCATTGTCGGCAAGAAAGTTGACAAGGAGGAGGCCTACCTGAGATTGACCAATCACCTTCTGGAACGGCAAAAGGGACAATCAAAGGATGTGCATCTAATTGATTTAAAAATAACTGAAACGAAGCCTGAAATATCAGACAACGCAATTGCCGAGCTGGGGCTTAAAGAGCTGGTAAGTACTGCTACCACGGATTTTAAGGGATCTCCCACTAATCGCGTACATAATATTACGACAGGGGCAAGAGCTCTCAATGGCTCTCTTCTCAAGCCCGGGGAGGAGTTTTCAACACTGAAGAGGCTCGGTACCATTGATGCAACCGCAGGCTATTTGGAGGAGCTGGTTATCAAAGAAGACAAGACTATTCCAGAGTTTGGCGGAGGCTTATGTCAGGTTTCCTCGACTCTCTTTCGTGCAGCACTCAATGCCGGTATGAAGATCACTGAACGCCAAAACCATAAATATCGGGTAAGCTATTACGAGCCTCCGGTCGGGATGGACGCAACGATTTATGATCCGGCGCCGGACTTCAAGTTTTTAAATAATTATGGGACCTATTTTCTCGTTCAGTCAAAGATTGTGGGGACGAAGATAACATTTGAGTTTTACGGCACTAAGGATGATCGCAAGATTGAGATTGGAGAGTCTCAAATCACCGACACAGTCGAGCCCGGACCGCCGATTCGAGTGGAGACCGATACTCTGCCAGCCGGAACAGAAAAGCGGATCGAGAAGGCTCACCAAGGTGCCACCGCTCAGTTTACCTATAAGGTGACAAAAGGTGACCAGACTCTGCAGGAAAGAACATTTAAGTCAAAATATGTGCCCTGGCAGGAAAAGTGGCTTGTTGGCAAAGGCACACTGCCTGCTCCGACTTGTACAGACGGCGCACAAAATGGAGATGAGGCTGGAGTTGATTGCGGTGGAAGCTGTTCTAATCAATGCCCAGTTCAGTAGGTGATAATAGTTATTCATTAACGAACTTATGATCGCAATGTAAAGCAGGAGGTGAATATGAGTGCAGGGATTGAGGAATTATCAGTAGAAGAACTAGAACGTATTCAGCGAGAACATGAGGAGAAGTTGGCAGCTCAGAGAGCGGCAGAAGAAGAGGAGAGGCATCGCCAGGCACAGATTAAAGCCGGGACAGATGCGGACTATGCTAGACGTCCGAGCGTTATTGCTGAAGCAAGGGCAGCTCAAAGAGAAGTTGATAAGATGGAGGCTGAGCAAATCGGAGAAAAGATTAAGAAAACAAAAGATCTACAAAGGAGCGAGTCGGCCAAGCAGGCAGAATTGGCTGCTATTACTAGTGATTTAGACCAAGCCAGTGCGAGGCTTCAGATGGTTAGCAGACTTGTTGAGGGAAAGAATGAAGATGAGATATCAGAACCAGTAAGGCAAGCACTTGAGGCTGCTACTTTACGAGAAAGCTCGATTAGATCGAAAAAAGAGGCACTGGACAAGGAAATTGCAGAGCTAAGAGCAGATCAGGTGAGTGATGATCAAGTCAGGAGATATCGTAGTCTTGTTGAAAGTGTGGAGGGACTTGTCCAGCAGATCGATGGAATCGATGCCAATCCAGCGATGAGGGAGATCCTGGAGGACGAGGCTCTAGGGGAAGATAAGCTCAGGGATGAAGCCGTACGGGCAGCTGAGGGTATAACCTACGGCAGTAATCATAATAAAACCAAGCAACAATTAGCAGCTGTAATAGCTCAGCAATTTATTACGGAAGAGCTCGAGCGAGAGGGAATACAGTCAATTTCGAACCCAGAAGAGCGGCAAGTGGTGCTAGTTAAGTTTATGGAAGAGATGACCACGGGAATTCGGAGTTGGAAAAAGGGCGATAGAGAAAACTTGTTGCGTTGGGGAAATACTTCACCGGCTAAGAAAGCAGGTGTCGCTCTTGGGTTGTTAGTTGCCGGCATTTCTAACTCCTCTGGTCTTTACGAAGGAATCGAGGAATTTCATGGGGGTGATACTAGCGAGTTTATTTCGGCTCATCTTGGTTCGATAAATTTTGCACGAGGGTATGATAAAGGAATGACACGACATCATCGGCTCCTAGGTGATCTCACTCGTCCATGGGAGCAATTCGAGCAGAGGGCTGTT
>DAOOSE010000138.1:0-3248 GCA_035389625.1 bacterium | reverse complement strand
CGATAAACAAGAAAAGGGTTGTGTACATAGTGCCGGCCAGAGGAGAGGAGAGAACTCCAAAAAGGACGGAGAGGGCAATGAGGAGGGGAACTTCAAAGAGTAAGAGAAGATTTGGCCAAAAAAGGGAGATAAAGAAAAAACCTTGAAGTGCCATCACGATCGAAAAGAGAGCGGTCATTGAGATGGTGACGAGAGCAATTGCACTCCAAAGACCTAAAAACTTTCCAGCGACAAATTGTGCTTCTGAGACTGGTCTTGAAAGAATTACACGAGAAGTGCCTCGCTCGATCTCCCTACCGACCACATTTGTGCCTGAAAAGATGGCTGTAATAATAGTAAACAGGTAGATTCCAGCCAAGCCAAAATCTCGCATGATTGTGGCATTTTCGCCAAGCGAGAGCGAGCCAAGAAAAATCGTTAAGCCGATAAAAATACAGCCAAATGCCAGAAGCACGATAAAAATACGGTCGCGAACCGCCTCTTTGAAGGTTGATTTTGAAATGGAAAGAATTTTCATACACAAATGGATGACGAATTTGTCCAAATTACGAATAACGAATAAACAATCTGATTGTAGCCATGGTTGTGCTTGCTTGCAATCTTGCCTAATTTCCAAAAATGTTGTATGGTACGAATATTCGATTCTGCCGGCAGGAAGGGGGTGAAGAAGAGTGGCTCAAGGCGTAGTCCAGACAGAAGTTTCGGTTGGTGATGAATCAACCACAATAACGGTGACCTTGAGAAATGGTGTGAAGCTGGGTCTGGAGTTGCCGAAGGAATTAACCACTCCTGAGGCAATCTACTCGGCGGAGCTGGAGGTATGGAATAACGGTCAGCCAGCCATTCACAACGCAATGCGTGAGATGGTTGGTTGTCTTGTTGGATAACTGGGGCGTCGTAGCCAAAAGCAAGAAGGGTTGCCGGCGCCCACTTGCTTTAAAAACTCTATTCGTCATTGCGAGGAACTTGTGACGAAGCAATCCTGTATAACCTAAAGATTGCCACGCTTCGCTCGCAATGACAACATTTGAAATGATATGAACTCAAAACGAAAAGTTATTGCTGTCGTCGGTCCGACTGCTAGCGGTAAGACCGGAATCGGTGTAAGACTTGCCAAGGAATTTAACGGCGAAATTATTTCGGCTGACTCCCGCCAGGTTTATCGTGGACTTGATCTCGGGACGGGGAAAGAAGGCACCCCCTTCGGGGAATTACCAATTATCAATGATCAATTATCAATGATCAATAAATTAGATAATTCTAAAATTGATCAATTAATTGAAAATTGCCGAGCCGAAGGCTTCCCTTTGGGAAAGGGTCACTTGAAGAGTGAAAAATTGAAAATTGAAAATTTACAGCGGTCTCTTCGCTGTATCGATGATATTCCTCAATGGTTGATCGATATTGCGGCACCGGGAGAGCGGATCACTCTTTTTGACTGGCTTCCGCTTGCCCGATTGGCAATCGAGGATATATTTTCTCGAGGAAAATTGCCAATTATTGTCGGAGGGACTGGACTGTATGTTCAGGGACTGGTAGAAGGATTTACACTAAAAAAAAGGACCAATAATCAATTATCAATGATCAACAAATTAGATAATTCTGAAATTGGTCAATTAATTGAAAATTGCCCGGAGGGTCACTCGAAGAGTGAAAAATTGAAAATTGATAATTTAGATGTCCTATCCAAGCAAGAGCTTCAAAAGATCTTAAGAAGCTTAGACCCCACTACTTTTAATCGGATTGATATTAACAATAAGCATCGTCTAGTTCGGGCTATTGAACGAGCACAAGAGGGTTTGGTGCCGACCAAAGTTAAGCCCGATTTTGAAGTTTTACAAATTGGTATTGATTTGCCTCGTAAAGAACTCTACGAACGGATTGATCGGCGTGTTGATGAGCGATTTGAGAAGGGGATGCTGGAAGAGGTGAAATGTTTAATTGAATCAGGGGTTGATCCGGAATGGCTTGTGAAGCTGGGATTGGAATATCGAGAAATAGCGAGTTATCTAATTGTTAATGATCAATTATCAATTTTCAATCAATTTCAAAATTTCAAAATTAAAGAATTAAATGAAAATTGTAAATTGCCCCGAGAAGGGGTCCCTTTGGGAAAAATTGAAAATTACTCAAATTTTGATTCCATGAAGCAAAACTTGAAGTACTCGATTCACCACTTCGCCAAGAGGCAGATGACCTGGTTTCGGCGTTTTCCTGAAATAAATTGGCTCTCTGATTACGATGAGATGAAGCGGTTTGCTAGGATATTTTTAGAACATTGAGTGAGGCTTAGCGTTGATATTTCTTTTTGCGTTTAGCTATAATGCTTAGCTTGGCGATTTGCTTCTCTAAAGCTGCTGAAGCGTCGGCAAATTCGACATCATCCCTTGCCTCTTTTATCCTTTGCTCAGCTGCTTTCTTAGCCTCAGTGATCTTCAATTCATCGAGCGAATTGGCATCCTCGGCGGTGTCGGCAATAATTTTGACTAGATTTGAGACAATCTTGACAATACCGCCCTCCGTAGCTAGGGCATGCTCTTTGTTGCCATTCTTGATGATTATTTCTCCTGGAGAGAGAAGGGAAATCAAGGGCATGTGACCAGGTAAGATCGCAATCTGTCCGCCTGGGGTGGGCAAAATAGCCTCAGTGGCTTCTTCTTCGTATTTCACGCCGTCAGGAGCGATAAGTTTTAGTTTGAACACATTTGGCATATAAGTCCTATTGGTCCTATAAGTCGTATAGGTCCTATATTATTTGACTTGGTCAATTCCGCCTTTCATATAGAAGGCTGTTTCAGGTTTATCATCATGGAGCCCATCGATAATTTCCTTGAAACCTTTGACGGTATCAGCCAAGGAAACGTACTCACCCTTGATACCAGAGAAAACCTCAGCGACGTGGAATGGCTGTGAAAGGAAGCGCTGAATTTTTCGAGCACGTGCGACAGTAGACTTATCCTCATCGGAAAGCTCTTCCATGCCAAGGACGGCGATAATATCTTGTAGATCCTTGTAGCGCTGGAGAATTCTTTGGACCTCACGGGCAACGTTGTAGTGCTCCTCACCAACCACATTTGGGTCTAAAATGCCAGAAGAAGAGGTAAGGGGGTCAACAGCAGGATAGATGCCCAATTCTGTTAAAGATCGATCCAAGACGATGGTAGAGTCTAGATGGGCGAAAGTCGTGGCAGGAGCCGGATCGGTCAGGTCGTCAGCGGGCACATAGACAGCCTGGACAGATGTGATCG
>DAOOSE010000137.1:0-3299 GCA_035389625.1 bacterium | reverse complement strand
GCTTATCACTAGATAGTTGTAAAAGAGCGAGATAGTTACAAAGTTGAAAGTACTAAGTTACAAAGATAACAATTTTGAAACTTTGGAACTTAAAACTCGGTACTTTGTAACTGTTGTGCCAATCTATATGTACGAAAAAATCCTCCCGGAACAGGAGGATTTTTTCGTATAAAGGGGCTGTGCTTTTGAAAGGGAAATGTTTGCGGCGGCAGCGAACGGAAAATCATCATGTTTTCAAGCTCAATTGCTAGCTGAATACAGACTTTTCTGGTATGGTTTGATCAATGAAAATCATCATTGGCTCTGAATCGTTTCCGCCCAATATCTCAGGCGTTGCGACAGCAGCTTCTCTCCTCGCGAAAAATTTATCCAAGAGTGGTCATGAGGTCTATGTCTTTGCGCCGAGTCGGACCTTTTTTCATTATCGGGAGAAGCATGAGGATGGTTACACTGTGATACGCTTTCGCTCTATCCCAAATCCTTTTCGAAGAGGTTTCAGGGTCAGCTTTTTACCTAAGAGAGAGGCGACTTATTGGATAAATAAGATTAATCCCGAATTAATCCACCTTCAAGACCCGACAGCAATTTGTTCTAGCTTGTTGAAGTCAGCTAAAAAACAATCTATTCCAGTTGTTGCGACTAACCATTTCAATCTAGATTACGTTACATCTTATTTGGGATGGCTCTCTCCGCTGCACCGTCAAGTTAAGTTTACTTTGCGCCAATACCTTGCAAATTTCTACAATCAGTGTGATTACGTGGTTTGCCCCACCGTGACCGTGAAGAAGGAACTTTCAAGGTGGGGCGTAAAGCGGCCGATCGTGGCAATATCAAACGGCCTGGATCTTGAGCGTTTCTATACTCATTACAATACGAGTGAAACCCTTCTAAAATACCACCTTCCCCGCAACAAAAAAGTTCTCTATGTTGGCAGGATTGATAAAGATAAAAAGATTGATGTTTTGGTTAGAGCTATACCTCATGTCTTGGCTAAGATAAATGTCCATTTTGTTTTTGTAGGTTCAGGTGGAGAGCTTTTAAAAATGAAAAAACTTTCCCGTACTCTGGGAATTGACCATGCGGTAAGCTGGGTTGGTTGGGTTGATAACAAATCAGAGGATTTTTTACAGCTCTATCAGAGTGCTTCAGTTTTTGCGATCCCTTCAACCATTGAAACACAGAGCATCGTAACTATGGAGGCAATGGCTTCTGGCCTTCCGGTAGTCGGTCCCCGGTCAGGGGCAATTCCGGAGTTGATTAAAGACGGTGAGAACGGCTTCCTTTTCATTCCAAATGATTCGTTGGATTTAGCTTTGAAAATTGTTACAATTCTAAGGGACAAAGAGCTAGAAGATGCCATGGGCAGCAAATCATTATTCTATATTACCGCTCATAGGGTTAGTGCGAGCTTATCAAAAATTGTGAAGGTGTATGACGCAATTGTTTAAGATTCTCAAATGCCGCAAATTAATTTTTGCATTATTGGTTGTCTTCTCCTTGGCACTTGGCGGATATTTTATTAACAACCGGTACTTTGGTTCGATGCCTCAGGCAGCAATTTTCTTTCTCAACGATATCGCAGCACCCAAACCGGATGATAAAATATTAGTATTCTCCCCCCATCCCGATGACGAGACTCTGGCAGCCGGTGGCTACATTTACGAGGCTGTCAAAGCAGGGGCGACTGTAAAAATTGTTCTTGTGACGGATGGGAACAAGCACAATCTAAAAGATCTCCGCTATACAGAGTTCAAAAAATCTTTGGAGCTGTTGGGTGTTCCAGAATCCAATCTTGTTTTTCTTGGTTACCCAGACGGCCGGCTGAAATCTTATGAGGAAGACGAGGTTGCTTCTACTTTTAAGCGTGAGGTTGATGAATTCAAACCTGATACGGTTATCTGTCCTGCCATGGAGGATACCCATTCGGACCATGCCTTTACTGGTAAGACAGTCGATAAGGTTTTGGGTCAATTAGATTATAAGCCCATAATTTATAGATACCTTGTCCACCACCCGAATTTTCCCCAACCGAAGAAATTTTCTGCTGACGATTATTTACTTCCACCCTTGGCTATGGTTAACTTTGATAAGGAATGGCAGCGTTTTTTACTTTCTCCAGAGGCAATAGAGCAAAAAACAGAGGCAATATTTTCCTATCAAAGCCAGCTTAGAGTGCCCTTTCTTAGGAGTTTAATACTCTCCATGGTAAGAAAAAACGAATTATTTTCTGTTGGAATAGACAAGGAACAAGAATGATACAAAGCCTGTCAATTGATTTATTCAATTTTTTCAAAGACCTTGGGATTTGGGGTGCTTTTCTGAGCATGATGATAGAGAACATGGGAATCCCTTTGCCCACGGAAATTGGTTATCTGATCGGGCAAGACCTGATACAGAGGCAAGTTCATTCCTATCCCCTCGTGCTTGCAATTCTTACCATCGGTCACGTGCTTGGCTCGGTGATATCATTCATGGCAGGAAGAGTGGGGGATAACTTTGTTATCGAGAGGTTGAAGCGAAATGGTCGGGTGCAGGAAACTCATGACAAGCTGGAGTCATGGTATCAAAAATATGGCAATCTTACCGTCTTTTTGACCAGATTTGTTGGCTATGTTCGTCCTTGGAGTTCATTTGTTGCTGGATTTGCTGGAGTGAAGTTTTGGCAATTTTTCCTTTGGACTACTCTTGGCTCCCTGATTTTCAATATCATTTGTCTTTACTTTTCAGGTGTTTTTATACTGATTTGGCGTAAATATGCTGTTTATCATGTCGCTCTGATTTCTATAATGGCCATCTTGTTTTTTGCGGTCATCATTTATCAGGTATTTCGGTTCGTACTATCCTTTGTTCGTCGTCGGAGCGGAGTTGAAGAAAAGTAGTAATTTTGCTATACTCATTGGTGCATTTTAGGAAAGATTGCAGGAAGCATCAAGTTGTTGGGCATGTAGCTCAGTTGGTTAGAGCACGTCACTGATAATGACGGGGTCGGAGATTCGAGTTCTCCCATGCCCACCAACTTGATGTTTATTGGTTAAAGCCCTTAGTTACTCAATTATTTCAATCCCAGTTTCCGCTGCTTTTCCCTCTCCAATTTCATCCGTGGGCATAATCTTAAGTGTGCCACCGTTCTCGTGAATATGTAAACGAGCGTACTCAGCGTCTTTCAACTCAAGAAAAAAGCCTCTTCCGTGAGTTTGTTCGACCTGGTTTGGATCTTCTGGGTTATACGAGACAGTTTTTGATACTGCCAATATGCAATTAATGCCTTCGTACCTGAACGACAACTCTCCATCACTGCG
>DAOOSE010000136.1:0-3300 GCA_035389625.1 bacterium | reverse complement strand
CTTCTTTTAACTAGTGGGAACCATCTTTTTTCACTACTTAAAGCTTCATCACAATTTGTGCAGTTTAATCCTAGCCCATTGGCTCCACACTCCCACCAAAATCGAATAAACCTTGTATTGTCAGCAGTTGTTAATCCTTGTCTAGGTGTTGCAACTGAGGATAACGACGGAAACTTAGAAAAGAGGTCTCTAATATCGGCGGAAATTTTATATACCCATGGGCTACCAGGGATCGCGGAAAATTTATTCAGAGATAAGGAATAGACATTGGTTGGAAAGCCTAAATTATTCATGCGGTAATTCCTCTTTTCTGTGCAATGAACCAGCGCGCCTGACTCAGGTTTGAAACAATTCCCACCTTGCTTAAAATGGCTTGTGCGTAAACCTCAGTCAGTACGGTCACCACCCCAGCTTCGATATTATCTGCAAGGTATTGGAGGCCATCCATCTCCTTGGCGTAGGTCCCCTGGGTTACGCTATCAATCGCTGCCCGCGCCAGAAGTTCGGCTTTCTGTTCTTGCGTGAGTTTCGTATCCAGAATCTCGGTGAAGTTGGGTTTGAGCGCGGTGTAATAGATAACTGAAAGTCCAAATTGATTCTTCATGGTTTCAATCACTAGAGCATCTCGTTTTTGCCGCTGCACCTGATCATCATAAAAAACTTTCGGGTCGCCTTCTTTGTGGAGCTCACGGCGATAGAGAAAATTCTGCGCCTTTTTCTTTCGGGTGTATTTCTTCAAGACAAGCACGACGGCTTTCACCGGAGTGCCGCCGCCAATCGGTATAGGCACCAGGGTTGGCGCACCGGCACGACTCCGGCTGCGCCGGGCGTATTCCACCGGGAATGACGTCATCACATCCGGAATCACATGGTCCAGAACACTTTCAATCTCTTGTCCTGGGTGTGTGATCAGAGAGCCATAAGCAAGAATGCCGATCATTGTTCGAATTCCGGTAAGCCGCAGATATAATTCATTTTGTTTCTGAAATTGGGTCTCAATTCTTCACGACTGTCATTTGCGCGAAGATGACCGCAATATGCATTAAACTCGTCTGCAATAACTTTCGCAAATTGCTTGCGATAGACGGTCAAAGCGCCTCCTGTTTGTCTGAAGAGATTTTCTCCATCTCTAAGCTTGATCTTCGAGTTTCCGCCAGTTTCACACGCATGTAATAAACCACAACGAATATCTTGATAAAAGATTCGTGCTTGTTGGTCATTGAAGTGCCGACACAGGATAAATGATTTTGAAGTCAGGAATTGTGAATAAAAGTCTGTATTGTTCATGGGGTGGCCACATGGAAACTTGGCATCGTTACTATTTTCCAGCCCATCATAGAATTGAGCTAATGTCTCAATCAACATACAGGATAATGCCATCACGGAAAAGCCGGAATATTTTGCGTTTGAATCAATCTCTGTGATGACATTCATATACCGGAAATTAATTCGATCTTCGAAAATACTGACTGCTTTATCCCAATCTTCTTGGTTCGCAAATGCGATATCCTGCCAATTTTTAACGGTCCATTTTCCTCCGTCACGGGAAGGAGCAATGATCAAGTTTGGATTTAAAGATCGTCTTTCTCTGGGCATACTGTCCTCAAATCTCAATGGTTGCTCTGAACTTGTTTGAGTTCCGCCAATGCTTTTTCAAAAGCAACTCGTTTTGAATCTGCATCAAGTTCATGCACCAGCCGAAAATAAACACCTACCGATGCTTCTCGTTTTCGTGTGTCCAGCTCACGGCGTAAAACAAAGGCTGTGGTGTTGACCTTTTCACCGGAAATTTCAGGAAACGCTCTAGGTCCTGTATGAGCCATGGTCTCAATTGAGAATTCGTTTAATAGATCCGTCCTCATTTTTTCATAAGAGGAGATAAACATGAAAGATTGTTGTGTAATCATGGCCAATCTTCCAGAATCTTTGCACAATTCTGCGCATCGGACGATAAACGCGGCATATAGATCACCCTTGGCATTCGGGTAAGATTTCTCAAGAAAGTCAGCCAGCGTGTCATTCATGTTTCTACGGCTCATGTATGGAGGATTGGCTACCACACAGTCATACCGTCTCAACATCAAATCAAGTATTCGTAGACTTTTCGATGCTTCACCAATAAAGAACTGTATATCTTCACCTCTTTCAGAAGCACTTTTACGGAAAAAATCAAGGGCTTGGATCATTTGTGCTTCTAGAATTTCGTAATATTCTGCTTCTGAAAGGCTTTCGTCCATACCAGGCAAGGTCATTGCCAAAGAAGTATCAATCATTTTGTTTTGTCGGTAACGCTGGTGCTTCTTACGTTCGTCATCGACAATATCATGAATTTCTTTCTCTACTCTCATCAACGAGCCTAGTTGGTTGATATCTTCCAATTGTTCTCGTATTCGCCTTAGCATCTTTTCGAAAATTGGGTTGGAAAATTTCATCTCTATAATGAATTTTGCCAAATCTTTTGTACTAAAAGGGAGAACATCAGCACAAGCTATATTGTGATTTGCAATTTCGGTGTTTTTGTTTTTTCTTTTCGCACGTAGATATAAGGAAAGAGCGGAAAGCTGGGCAGCGCGCAAATCGATATCAATCCCAAAAATATTGTGTTTTAAGATTGAGGCTGGAATTTCATCTTCACTTTGTACCGATGGGATTGCTGGCCATCCCTCAGTACCGCTTTTTTCAAGCTCTTCCAGGTACATTTCTTCGAAAAGATCAAATGCAACCAGGCCAAAGTGCATAGTTCCACATGCGGGATCCAATAATGTAATATCTTTTACTGGTTTTACGGCTTCAGCAGGTATATTTCCTACAAGGGGAACAAGATATTCGAGTTTGCTTTTGAGTCTTGTATCAGGATGCATCTGAATCCATAATCGTCCCAGCGCATTTTCAACGAGAAATTTTACAATCCAATGAGGGGTAAAAAGTTGAGTCGCCGCAGGAATATCCTCTCGACGTGCTTTTTTCTTTTCGTTAAAAAGTCGGTTAAAAACGTCTGCCTTTTCTTTTTCATTGAAAAACTGATAAACCCACCCAACTGTTTCTTCAACCTGCCATGCAGGAAAAAGGATTTCGGCATTTAGCATAGAAAGGAATTCTGCTAGGATGGAAGCCCGCGGGAATAATCGAGAAGGCAATGTGTCGGGATCAAATAACATTGCGATCTCATTAGCTATTTGTCCGGATTGCCAAAGCAAGAATCGTTGATAGGCAACATTAATCTTTCCTTGATTAAAGAGATTTTCATCTTCAGGATGATCTGCCAAATAAAATTTAAACCCATTCGATTGATGCCCTCGA
>DAOOSE010000135.1:0-3300 GCA_035389625.1 bacterium | reverse complement strand
TTTTCATTGCTATTCCAATCTAGCAATGTGTACGGGATCTATCTGAACCAGTGCACTCTCTGTTAGTTAGTTATCAATTGACATCCAACTGTCCAATACACGATAATAGGAGCAATAGAACTATTGGAGGGGCCAAGAGCCTGTCTAACAACTACATCTGATAGTTATTAGCGGCACATTTCGGCTACAAAACAAGATTTGCTCGTCGAAATAGTTTCGACTATTCCTCCTCACAAGATCTTATCCTTCGCTCGAAATCTGCTCGCTTCTACCTTCAAGAGCAGTTCTTAGATAGGCTCATCTAAAGCACTATTTTGGAGGTTTGAATGGATACAGAAAAGAACATGTTGATGGTGATTGCGCCGCGTGATTTCAGAGATGAGGAGTATTTTATTACCAAGCAAATATTAGAAGAAGGTGGCATCGGCATAGTGACGGCCTCCACAATGATGGGAGAATGTTATGGTGTGAACGGTAAAATTGCCCAGGCTGAAACTGATTTGATTCAGGTGAATACGATCAATTTCGATGGAATCATTTTTGTCGGTGGACCAGGAGCCGAGCAGCTTTTTGAGGACAGAAGCGTTTTAGCTCTTGCAAATGATTTCTTTGCTGAGGGTAAAACTGTTTGTGCGATATGTTCGGCGACGGTCATATTGGCTAGAGCAGGGCTGATTTCCGGTAAAAGAGTGACAGGCTGGAACGGAGCTCACAGAGTCTTAAAAGAAGCTGGAGCAGAAGTTGTATTAGAACCAATAGTTCAAGATGGTAATATTATCACAGGGGACGGTCCTGATTCTTCTGAAGAGTTCGGGCAGGCGATACTTGATAGTTTGCAGTAGTGAGCCCCCAATGGGGTCCCTTTGGGATATCGAGTAACGAGTACCAAGAATGAGACATTTGAAAACCGTTGATTCAAGCGGCATTTCATGTTATAATTCTGTTGTCTGCCGCGTTCGTCTAGTGGTCCAGGACATCGCCCTCTCACGGCGGAGATCATGGGTTCGACTCCCATACGCGGTACCAAAATGTTGCCAACCTGCTTGGCGACATTTTGGTATAGCAAGAGTCGAACTGGAGTGGGGTCGGGAGAATCTTTCGAAGATGACCCTGTGGGCAATTGGTCTCCCGTTGTCGGAAGGAACTGGAAACCGAGGGTGTCCAGAGAGGCGAATAGCCGATGTGAGATTCTCCCATACGCGGTACCAAAAAATACTTAACGATCGGTTAAGTATTTTTTTGGTTAAATAACCTATTGTAATATTTCTTTTGTTTTTTCGATCAGCTTCATCGGCTCCCATTCTACCTTGACCAGATAATCAAGTGCTCCGAGTGAAACAGCCTTATCCTTGGAAGCTTCTTCTGGCAAGTTGGTGAGCAAGACAACAGGAATGTTTTTCGTATCGTCGTCTTCTTTGAGCGCCTTGAGCACATCCAGCCCATTCATCTCGGGCATAATAATGTCAAGGTAGATTAAGTCAGGCTTCTCTGCCTTGGCCACAGCGATGCCTTCTTTGCCTGTTCTGGCCTTTGACACAGTGTAATCAGCGAGTATATCGCCGTACATTCGTAAAATTGGTTCTTCGTCGTCGATGATTAAAACTTTTTTCATGATTTCCTTTGTTAATTGCTTGCCTTTATTGTGTTCCTAGGCACTTTTTTCCGCCTAATTGCCTGCCTGTCGGCAGACAGGGCGGAAAGCGCTTGCGACCGTCGTCACACAATGAAAGCTCGCTTAAGATTAAATCTTACACCTCTATTGGCAAATCTATGGTGATCTCGGTTCCTTTTTTCAGCTCACTTTTGATGTTAATACTGCCGTGGTGTTTTTCAATAATTGTTTTGGCGATGAAGAAACCAAGACCGGTACCCTGATTATCGACATCGATAGCATTTTGACTTCGGTAAAACTTCTCGCCGATCTTATTAATCTCATCTTCTGAAATGCCTATGCCTGTGTCTTTGATCATAATTTGCGCCATGCTGGCGTTCTTCTTGAAACCGACCTCAATGGAGCCCTTCTCGGTGTATTTTAGCGAATTGCCGATAAAGTTCATCAATGCCTGAGTAAGTTTCTCTTCGTCAGCGGATATGATTATTTTGGGATCAACTTCATGGAAGATAATTTTCACACCGGCATGTTTTGATTCAAAATCGGCGTTATTTTCTATTTTTTTGAACATATCAGCAACATTAACGTCGGTGATTTCAAGCTTAATTTTATCTTGCTCGATTCGAGAAATTGAAAGCAAATTGTTGGTAATAGTTATGAGCTTGGTGATGGCGCGATAAATTTCTTCCAGGTAGGCCTTCTGGCTCTTGGTCAGGACTCCTGCTTTGCCCACCAATAGGAGAGAGGTGTAGCCGCGAATGATCGACAGAGGGGTGTTCATCTGGTGCGAGGTGATGGCAATGAATTCCTTGTCTCGTTCCATCAGTTCATTTTCGTAAGTCACATCCCGGAGAATTGCTAGCGCTTTGTGCTTGCCATTACCCTCAGTGATTAATGTGTAGCTGGCCTCGATATCGATTGTTCGCCCTTCTTTGTTCGTGATCGTGTTTCTGATCAATGGTTCTCGCTTGACATCTTTGGGTAGAAAAACAACATCGGTCAACAGGCTCTCGTTGTGCCTGGGTTTGAACTTTAGCAGTGAAAGAGCATCTTTGTTGATTGCTTCATCTTTGGAGTATCCGGTAATTTTTTCCATGCCTGGAGAAAAACTGATAATTTTGCGCTCGTTATCAAGGATTAGAATGCCGTCGGCCGAATTGTCAAAAATCAAATCGATCGTTTTTTGCCTTATCTTGAGCTCTTTTTGCTCGGCAAGAATTTGAGCGCTCTTTTGTTGGCTTTCGAGAAATAGGTGGCGGCTTCTGAGATACCAGAAGACGACAGCAGCCACGAGCAGGGCCAGAATATACTGAAGTGCTTCTGTTGCTAGATACCAGGGAAGAAAGGCGACAGTAAGGATCGTGGCAATAATAATTATTATCCAGGTAATTATCTCCCAGGTAAGCCGATGTTCTTTTCTTTTAGAATTCATGAAATTATTATAACAATGAAACATGAAACATGGAAACAACAGAGCTGGTGTTGGGGGGTCGGTATTTGGTATTAGGCGCATCTTTTTGTACAGCGTTCGATCTACGTACTCCGAACTTCGTTCTTCGAACTTCCTGCCACAGCTCTTGCATTGCTAAAAGTGGTCTACTATAATTAAATAAGCAAAGTATTTTTTTGGGTGGGGAGCATATGAAGAAGAGGGGATCAGCTATCATAATTGCCGTACTCTTGGTTTC
>DAOOSE010000134.1:0-3322 GCA_035389625.1 bacterium | reverse complement strand
TCTCTGGATATGTCCCTACTACGTCAATACGGGTACAAATAGTTGAAAGGTTTTTATTTATGACCTTGATTATTCAAGCAATGAATTCCTCAAAGGCATAATTCTTTTTTTGTATTCATCACATGCTGCCGTCAATGCCGGCGGGGTATCCGATTTAACAGCTTCTGAATTGCATATCTTGATCAAGTTATCTACCGCTGTCCTGCAACCGCGCTCACGGTCCAATTTGGAATAAGTTTCCTGTTCGTTGACCGAATTTCCATTGAGATAATGGATCCATGTTTCGATATTACGTTTTGGGACTACAATCGCCACTGCCTCATCCGGGTATCTAAATTTCATCTGTCGAGCGTCGCACACCTCCTTAAATTCTCTAACCCGATCATTAACACCTTTGGCATCTGCATCGATGATGGCAATCATGGCAGAAGCTGCCAGTTGCCGCCGGTGCCGATAAACATTGAGTTCCTTTGGAAATCTCTCCCTCACCCATTGCTCGGCTGAACCACCTGCCGAAGGGCTTTTCTCTACTCTAATTTCTCGCGTATTCCAGCCCATACCTCCAAGAAACCTTCTGGCAAAGGCTTCGTGTTGGGAGTCTTCACAGAGAAGAACTATTCTCACGCGTCTTATACTCATTCCGTCCATCCCCTGGCAATTTGATCGGAAAGTTTCAAATCTCTGTCAATTTGTTTCGGCAGATCCTTCACACGTGTCGGGCCTAGGGCATCTCTCTCAATCCATGTGCCGTTTTCAGGGCCCAGGTAATCGATTAATTCCGGGTGGTGACTGATGAGCACTGCTTGCGGAAAGCCCCCCCCGCAAGAATCGTTTAGCTCCATGAGCCAGGGTTGAATTTCGGGGAGTGCGACGTAATTTTCCGGCTCATCAAGAAATACAGTGTGCCCCATATCCTGCAAACCAACCAGGAGCGAATATAGGACAATGATAACCCGCTGGCCATCGGAAAGCTGTTCGAAATCCAAATATACAGGGGAAACGCTTTCATCATCGCTCCCAAACCCTACCTTGAGTATCCGTTGTTTCCCGGCCTGCTCCAACTTGAAGCTATGAAAGCCGGGAAGGGTGTTGCGCAGTTGCTGAGTCAAACGAATGACTTTATCCTGACGTTCCTGTGATATGTATCTGTACCATGATGAAAAGTTTGTGCCGTCTCGATTGAGCCAGGCTGACTCCTCGGTGGTTTCCGATTTCATTGCCTTTGGCTGAAGACTGATAACAAAAATCATCTCAACCCACTTTTTGAACCACGTTAATTTTTTATTATCCCGTCGCGGAACTATAGTGGCCAGCGCAGATACGGACCAATCGAAGCTATACTCAGGGCCTGGTTCGTGATTGTCGTGATAAAGGGTTACCTCCCCTTGCTTGAATTCAAAGAGGGGCTTCCCGTCAAACAGTAAATATTCGAGGATAATTCTTTGTTTCTTGATTTCAGGATTGTGTGAAATGACCAGTTTGTAAGAAAATGTGCCGCCTTCGCCTTCGACGTCGAGTTCGAACGTCTGTTCGTTCTGGCTGATCCAGGCTGTTAAATCCTGAGGAGGAAAAACTTCCGCCACTTTGGCATTGTCTATAATCAGGCGACGAAGTCCATACAGCAAATCGAATATGGAAGACTTGCCGCCGCCATTTGGTCCCATGAGCAAGGTCAATCTGTTAAAACGTAAGTCGAAGTTAACGAGGCATCTATAGTTGTTTACATATAATCTGGTGATCATATTTTCCTAACCTCCTTAAATGCTATAGTTCCCTGATGCCGGCATATTCATAATCGACAACAACACCGTCTGCATTCGTTTTTCGCCATTCATTTATACAACTCAACACTTCTGTCACCAAATCTCCAAGTATAATGTATCGATCGGGATTGACCACATATACGGTCATGAGTCTGTCGCTATATGTTTCGTCCAGGATTTTTTCATCCAGCAATTGTTCATACTGCTGGCTTTTGGATTCATCTAAATTTGTCGATTTTACGTTTGCAGGCTGCTGATCCTCTTTTGTGTAATACAATGAATAGACATTGAAGCCATTGATTCCAGTCTTTGTGTCAGATGCTTCACATTTAAAACCAACAACATTCAAATCGGTTGGTAAAAAAAGATCGTCTTTCGTTACCGTTAAAAGGTTGTTCAGCATCTTGGCGGCTTCCAGCAGATGCACAATAATAGAACTTTCATAGTCATCCAACCTGCTCATGATGAAATAATTTTTTAAAAGTTCATTTAGATCCTCTATAATATCATCAAGTTGTATATCGACGATCTGATACCCAAGATAGCGAACATCCGCCATGACAGGCACAATCCCAGCCTTGTCTATTTCGCAAATATCATCATTCTCGCTTTCAGCACATTCTCCCAGTTGATATTTCAGTTGATACGTTTCCCCGTCTTCACCAGAGATTATCTTTGATGTTTCGTTCATCTTGATCGCATGGGAACCGGGATTACTGTCATCCAAAGCAACATTGTTATAATCAAAATACACACAATATCCATATACAAGCGTAGACATGTGTTTTTTCATCTTGAGCATGATCTGGCTCATTTCATTTTCTGCATATCGGTAAACGCCTTTGTTCAATTGCCGGTGGCTTTTCTCATCCCATAATTCATAAGCAACAAAAATTATAGGAACAGAAATCAATGCAGCAGAAATGCTTATAAGCAGGTTTCTTATGTTTTCAGAGAAAAAATAAGAAAGAAGGAATAATCCTACGCCACAGGCTGCGACCGATGCCTTTGGCCATGTCTTGAACCATATTTTCTTTAAAAAAGTTTTTGCTTTAACAAACTTTTTCATAATGTCCGATCGTCACTTCAAAGAGCAAAAGCATATTTCTGATATCATTTTGACAGAGAAAGCTTCAGAAAAATCTAAAGGCCCCTTATTGCATTCATAACATAGTTTTTTCACTTCGGTCAAAATAACAATTTGAACATTGATTAAGGTTTTGGGAGCTTTGCACAACCGCATAAAACCACTAATTTTGTCATACCGGCGCAGGCCGGTATCCAGAAAAGCATTGGATATGACTGGATTCCGGATCGCGCTGCGCTTGTCCGGAATGACGGCTTTGATAATTTTTGTAGTTGTGCAAAGCTCTCGTTTTGAAATGATGCAAGGCTTCATTTGTGTGTTCCATAGGAGTAGGACTACGTAGTAGTTTGGACTCCGAGGATTCTGAATAGATCTTCTACAAATGGTTCAAAATTCTGTGGACATTTCTTACAGAGTTCTCCGTAATTTGTGCGTTTGAGAATCCATGGCACGTCGGCGGTGTCCTTGTATT
>DAOOSE010000133.1:0-3326 GCA_035389625.1 bacterium | reverse complement strand
TTTTCCTTCATCTCAGAAGTTTCTATACCCTCAATTATCAAGTTCCCTGCCTCCGGCCGATCCAATAGACCAAGTATATGCATCAAGGTCGATTTCCCGCAGCCCGAAGGCCCAACAATCGCAGAAAAATCACCTTCTTTGACCTCCAGATCCACACCCCGCAACGCTTGAATCGTATTGGTTTTTGACATTCGATATGATTTTTCTAAACCCTTCGCCTCAATAATTGTCTTTTCCATGTTGCACCTTCTCTTAAACTTTTTACTAGGTACTTGGTACTCGGTACTATTATAACTCGCGAATTGCATCTACCACTTTCATTCTGGCGGCACGCACAGCAGGGATGATACCGGCGATTATGCCAAGTCCAAAGGAAAATACCACGACACCGATCAAAAAACTGCTGCTTAGTTCAAAAATTTCAGCTCCGCTTTCTGCCATTCTACCGTTGATCACTGAGGCCATCAATGCACCAAGGCCCATTCCGATCAAGCCGCCAATAAAACCAATCACGCCTGCTTCAAGCGTGTATTCCCTGGCAATTGACCAGCCGCTTGCACCGATCGCCTTCTTGATACCGATTTCTTTCGTACGCTCCGAGATGGACATCACCATAGTATTGATAATTGAAAACCCACCAACAATCAGCGCAAGCAAAGCGCTTCCCAATATAACGGCGTTAAAAGTAGCCGAAGCCTTGTCGATCTCCTCCCCCATCTTCGTAGGAGACAAAACCAAAACGTCATTCTTGAATTGATCCTTGATTCGATTTGCGACCTTATCAGGATCCTCACCATCCTTCCATGAAGCGGCCGCCATTGTGGAGATATCTTCCATCTTGAAAGTTTTAGCCTGGAGGATTTGACTCTTGGTATCTGCCGGCAACTTAGCTAAAGCCACATCGGAAATATTTGCCGCATCCTCAGACTGCTTCTTGAGTGACTTTAGAAACGGATTGCTCTCAACTAGCATCTCTCTGGCCGGAGCAATAGGCATCATGACATAGCTGTCAGGCCCGGTCATCGTTTTTTCAAGTATCCCAACCACTTTGAAATCCCGACCCCTTATTTTCATCGCTTCGTTCAATTTTACCTTTTTATCGATAGCCACAGAGTATCCGACAGCAACAACATTATCAGGATCACCCTTTTGGATCATCCGACCCTCTTTCATGTCCATGGTCTGCCAATTACGATTTTTGTAACTGGATTCCAGATCCATACCCTCAATAGTGGGAGCTGGCCCCATCGAGACACCGCCGCCAAGCGGATCATCAGGATTTGGCTCCTCCAACGGGAGCTCTACGCCTGTTCCGATTGCTTCTACTCCATCAACTTTGGCAATCTTGTTAAGAATATCCACTGGCAAAGTTGCGGCACCCCCACCACCAGTCATAAAGCTTGATCCCTTTGGTGTAATGGTAATTTGACCAGTAATGTAGCGTTTTCCGCCATCAATCATCTTGTTAAATTTCAGCGCCATTGATCCCATGACGGTGAAAGCAAAGATCCCGATCGCAATACCAAAAACAGTTAGAAAGGTTCGAAACTTTCTTCGCCACATGTTACGCAAAATCTCCAACATAGAGCTCCATTCTTTATCAAATCAGCAATTATTTTAGCACAATGGACACAAAGTTAACAACAGCATGTGCAATCACTCACTGCTATCTCATTTTAGGGTTGTCATCCCTGCTAAAGCAGGGATCTTAATAATTGCTTTAATCAAACAGCAAGATTCCTGCCTCCGCAGGAATGACAGTGAATGGTTGCCGGCGCTTCTACCTGGTTGTTTTCCGACGGAACAGCCACGAAGCAATTGGCAGTGAAACAAGAAGAATACCAAGGCTCCAGACCACAGACTTCCAGCCATAGTCACCAATCGGCATACCGAGCATGAGCGAACGGATAGCCCCGATAACCTGAGTAATCGGCTGGTTTTCGGCAAAATATCGAAGAACAGGTGTCATACCTTGAGTCGGGACAAAAGCACTGCTGGCAAAAGTTAGAGGAAATATAAAAATAAAAGTCAGCCATTGAACCGCCTCAATACTCTTAGCGACCAGACCAACGATTGCAGCCAACCAAGAAAAAGCCAAGGTAAAAAGCAGGAGAATGCCAACGATGACCAGCCATTCCATTGCATTCGCCTCCGGCCTAAAGCCAAGAACCAGTCCGGCGATAATCATTACCACCGTCGAAATGGTGTTGCGAAAGACATCTGAAACCACATGACCGTTCAAAACCGCAAGGTTTGACATTGGCAAGGAGCGAAAACGATCTACAATCCCCTTTTGTAAATCGTTGCAAACAGCAACGGCAGTGGTCGTCGAGCCGAAGGCAACTGTCTGAACAATGATGCCGGCCATCAAGAAATTCAGGTAACTAACACCCGGCGGCAATGCTCCTGAGACGGCACCACCAAAGACAGCAACGAATAGCACTAAAAACATAATCGGTTGGAAAAACGTTCCAAGTAACTGATCCATGTTTCGGATAATATGAGTACTGCTACGCCGAATCATAATCAGTGAGTCATTAAGGGCCAGTACAATCTTTGGCTTTTTCTCAAATTCTAATTTGACAGTCATTTTTTCTCCTTCTCGAGACTTGCTGCAGCTTTTTGCTTGCCAGTTAGGGACAAAAATACATCGTCGAGGGTTGGTTTGTGTACTGCCAAGGATATAATTTTAATATCGGCTTTGCTTAATTTCTGAAGAACCTCTCGAACATCAGTATTTGTATCTTCGATCACTACAGAGATTGTGTTGTCTTTATCATTAGCAATAGCAATATATTCATCCAGCGCCTCTTTGGCCGCAGCCAGACCATTATCATCGGCTAAGGTTAATTCCAGCCTGTCTTTGCCAACTTTTGCCTTCAGCTCTTTCGCTGTCCCCTCAGCAATGACTTTACCGCCATCAATCACCGCAATGCGGTCTGCCAGCTGATCGGCTTCCTCTAAATACTGAGTGGTAAGCAAGATGGTAGTACCTTTTTCTAATAATTTTTTGATAATTGACCACATCGCCAAACGCGAGCGAGGGTCGAGACCAGTGGTTGGTTCATCAAGAAAAATAACCGGAGGAGTGGCAATGAGGCTGACGGCCAAATCCAATCGTCGACGCATACCTCCCGAGTATGTTTTGGCGGTCCGATCGGCAGCCCCAACCAAATCAAACTCTTCCAGTAGCTCTTGAGCACGAGCCTTGGCGCACTCAGGCGTCAAACGATAAAGCCGACCCATCATTATCAAGTTCTCACGGCCGGTCAGTAATTCATCTATTGCAGCAGACTGCCCAGTCAAACCGATAATACCTCGGACCT
>DAOOSE010000132.1:0-3364 GCA_035389625.1 bacterium | reverse complement strand
GTTCGCAGTTCCTCTCCAAAGACTTTAAAGAGTTCATCAAAGCCAATACCATGAAACACATCCGGACTTCTGTGCGTTATCCGCAGTCCAACGGCAAGATTGAATCCTTTCATAAAAGCATCAAGACGGAATGCATCCGACGTCAGAGTCTGCTCAGCATCGAAGATGCCCGGCATAGGGTGGCTGAATGGATACACCAGTACAATTACCAACGACTCCATAGTGCGATCGGCTACATCACCCCCAATGATAAGATCGAAGGCCGTGCCGAGACGATTTTCAAAGAGCGAGATCGCAAACTCCAGGAAGCTCGCGAACGAAGAAAAAAGAACTTTCTAATCAACCATTCCAGAGCTTTTTCGCCCGAATCCCCTCGCACCGACAGCTGGAGGGGTGAGGGCGAAAAAGCTGCTCTTGTACCAACTTATTTTTAATCGCCCGTTTGTCCATTTTCCGTTGAACCATTACACCGCCGACAAGATCTGCTTCCAAGTTCGTGTCAAGATTAAAGCAGAATGCGCATCCCGCTACCGTCGGTGCACGCTCCTGCTGAAACGCCGCGTAGTAGTCAAGCATGGTCGTACAGTAGGAGTTGACCTGAATCGCTGGATGCTGGTGAACCCCCGCAAGGCCCGATACGAGGAAATCGTCGGTTGATGTTGCGCTTGCCTGCGACCAGGCCTTTAACTCGATTATGACGAAGAACTCTGTCCCATCAGGACTGGTGCCGCACAAGGTCGCGTCGGCTCTAGGTCCGCCAATGGGCATCCGCTCCTCAAGAGTGATGACAGTATCCTCTGGCAACAAGGCAAGGGCCCCCACCAAACGAGGATATGAGTTTTCCCATGACCGTCGCTCACCCGGCCCAGGATGCTTGCCAAATGCATCGAAGTACCCTGTCTCAACTCGATCAAAGATGGTGTTGAGGGAGAGTTCCTCCCGGAAACGAGACAGGGGTTCCGAGTAGGCGTAGTTTCTCATGATTCGGCTCCCACTAAAGTTCGCGTCGTTGCCAATCGCTCGACTTGGACACAAAAGCACGGCAGCAAGTCTTCGACGCTATCATTATACAAAGTCATCCCAACAGTTGAATCGCGGTAGGCTATTCTACATTTCCGGTGGCGGGCGCCGCGTCCGAGGGGCGAGCCCCGAGCTTGATGCGGCAAAGCAGAGGTCTCATGACGTCGATGCTGCTCTGGGGTATTAAATCGCGCAGCTCTATTGCGAGGCTGGGACGAGGGCTAGCCCCTCGGCACAGAATCGCCAACAACACTCGCTTGAACGCTTATTCGTTGAACTCTTATTCGTTAGGGGCTCAACCTAAACCATATATTAATTTCACAACAAGTCTTAAGCAATTTGAGTTTTGTTTTCAGGAATGATGTTTCAATTAATATTGACACATTTTCGTTAGTTTGCTTCTAATTCAATTTCCAATATTATAAAAATAATTAAAATTTGTTAAAGATTATTTTGATTTTATCTTCGAAGCCATATACTTTGTAGAACAACCGGTCATATTTTACTTCTTTCTGGTTTTCAGTTGTTTCTCCTTTTTTACCCATATCTACTGTATAGGTAATTGTTCTTTTAATGACAGGCTCGATGTGTTTGTTCGGTGTTTTATATTGAGAAATAAAATCAACCAACTCTAGTTGTTGGTAGATTCTGTCCTTGTCTTGAGAATTAATTTCTAAGGAGAATTCCAATATTAGCTCTTTTAATGAGTACGATTTAAACTTTCTCAATACAACTGGCGAACGATCTGAACCGTGGATGGCTGCTTCATACTTTGCAATTTCAATCTCTGCTGAATCTCCAGATGAATAAATTATTTTACCATCTGCAATTATATTCTGCAACATGCCCTTTCGCATTGTAAGTTCGTACTCCAGCTCGGCTAAATGCGCTTCTTTTTTTCTCTTCTCCTCGCTAATTTGCCAATAATTAATAAGAAAGTATCCCAGGAGAATGGGGAATACAATTGTTAATAATTGGTAGATATGTTTTCCAATTTGTTTGATATTCATAGGTGACAAAGTTAACATTTTTTACCTATTAGTAGAATTCGCTTTTTTACTATCCTAATCGCGGCGCTGACCAGTAGCCCCCGCAGGGAGCGTATTATTTTGACAGCATTGTTCTGCCCAAGTGGAGCGCGGGCTCAGACACTGAAGTTTGCTTGGTTCCGAATTGCGACTTAGTCTGATCCTGTTAATTTACACAAATTAATTTATAGTCTCTATAGTTCCGAAAAATAACATCTATATAACTGTAAAATAGGGTTCAATCCTTATCTGTTTTACCCTGCAACTGTCGGAACTCGGGTTTTTCATGCCTGATAAAAGAAATTACAGAAACTTGTCTCTTTTTGCCATATGATTTTATTTCCTATTTTAGAAAGAGTAATCATTGTTTTTTACTTACTATCTGGGAAGGACATGCTGGCAGAAAAAGGCAAATTCTTCATCGCTGATGTCAAATTTACCATTAATAGCTAACGGCAGCACTTTCAGATAAGTCTTGATATGTCGCTCCATTCCAAGGTTTGCAATTTCTTCAAGGCTGTATTCGTTAGCTTCTTTACCTGCAACATTTATGTTTTTTAGTGAACAATGGATTTGCTTAGCCCAATCCAAATACCTACTCGCTTCTGAGTGAATGCCTCCCCAGTGAAATACTCTTGCTGCTGTAAAATAATCAGCAAGAACAAATACTTGAATAAGTGAAGTGTTTGAGTAAAACTGGTGGTAGAATTCATTCGCTACTGTGCCGCAGCCAGCAGATATAGATCCTCTCAATGGGTAGGAGTCGCTAGCACTAGCAGGCATTTTAAATATAACAGCAGACGCATATACATACGCTAGCGAGAAAAGCCGGAAAAAGAGATCCCCAGATTTGAGTTTTGACAAAAAAAGAATTTGTGAGATACACTTACCAATGGAATCTACATAAGTGACATTCCAATTCTCTCTAGGGAATCTTATCCCCATGCTAGCACCCTTGATAAAAATTGGCAGGGCTTCATCCCCTCCTGGATACTTTGTATTAAATTGTCCTCCTGTAAGCGCATGCAGAAGTGGATTATTCTTTTCTGGGAAGTTATTATAAATGTTTAATATTTCCTCGGAACTGACTGCTCTCTCTAATCGAACGAGCAGTTGACCATATATGCTCCCCAGCTCAATATCCTGCAGCTCTATCACAATTTTGCCTTTTTTTTTAATGAGATAGCATAAAAATTGCTTAGTGCTCTTAAGATTAATGATATATAATGATTGGTCCGCCCTTGTTTTTTCTAATATTCTGATGCGGCTTTTAAATTATCTCCAGTATTCAATGTCAATATGTCGATCATACATAT
>DAOOSE010000131.1:0-3367 GCA_035389625.1 bacterium | reverse complement strand
AAACGCCAAAAGAAGCCTTTAATGCCGAGTGTTGCACTTAATGGTTGAATGCAGGATTCGCAATCTTCGTCTCTTTATGAAATTTACATTTCAACGCTTTAGGGAGAAGTTTGTGAGGGGATTAACAAGAAGGCAGAGGCATTGCTTACCTTATTTTTTTACCCTTATTTACCCCTCTCAGGCCTCTATAGTATTATTCGTCTTGACGTTTACTTCGACGACCTTCGCCTGTTTTCTTTTATACTCGGCAATCCAAACAACGGCAATCCCCTATATGATGAAACCGATCCAAAATGCCCCCATGGCAATACCTCGTTTTTGCTCTTTGCAGTTCTAGATTACAAGAACTCAACCGTAAATCCACCGGGGTCGGAGCGAACCACTCTCCCGGCTATCTTAACCTTGATAGTTTCTTGTTCAGGACCGTACTTTAGTCGAAAGATGACTTGAACGGGTGTGTCCCGAGAAAGATTCAAGTCGGAGCGAAACAACGCCCCATATGAGGAGGTGACCACCTCTCTGATTAAGTAAATATTCTCTTCCCGTGAACTAGGATTGACCACAATCAATGCAGACGTGGTTTCTTCCAAGCGATTATTTGTTCTCTCCATGGAATCGTCTCGCAGCGCAGGAAGACATCCTTAATGACCATGTTGCAGATCTGATTAAAAAATCAAGTTGTTAGTGTAGGATTAGTCAAAAATACGAGGAAAGTATTAGGTGGGTTCTAATAAGATGCAACATCCCCGATAAGAAAAGCAGGGCCATTTCTGACCCTGCCCCCTATTTTCCTACAGTCTCAGTCGAGATTTGTTTGACAGTTTCGAAGGCAACCGCAAATCCGTCGGGCTCGGAACGAATCACCTTTCCGAAGAACTCCATTCTCATGAATCTTCGTTTAGTCCCGTACTTAAGACGAAAAAATATTTTTGTGGGTGTGCCGTCAGCAAGATGCACATTCGTTCGAAAGAATACCCCCGCTGCGGAAATGTTATCCACTCTGACGATGTATATTCTTTCTCCCTGTGTGCCGGGATCGGCCAAGACTAAAGCAGGCGCGTTTGGTTTTACACGAGCATACATCCTTTTCACAGCTTTATCCATGAAGCATGTATCGACCCGTCCTATCAAAAATGAAACGTCAATTAAAAAATACGAAGAAAGTATTAGGCAGGACTAATCAGCAAGTCATTATAAAATAGAGTCTTAGCCTCTTAGATAAACAAAATGTTGATAAGCCTGTTTGTGTGGCTGTGAACAAAAAGACAAGTTATCTGTTTTCCTCGCATTTTTAGCAGTATGCCCATTTAGCAGGCATTTATAATACATGAATTATTCTAGCAAGTTATTGAATATCTCATCATTGTTTCGTTGCACCTTAGTTGTTTCATCATAGTTATCAACTGTTCAGCCATTTATTTTGTAACAAATAATGACTATCTGTTTTTTTTATAAACGAAATTTGATTTTTGGATTGTTTATCCGCGGGGGGAATCCGTGTATTAGAGCACAGTCCGACTTAGATTTTCGATTGCTAATCGAGAGGGGCTTTATTTAGAACTTATGATCCTGGCAAGAGCTAGAAAGGAATTTAAGAGGCAAAGACAGCATATCATCTGATGTCAAGGTGTTATTGGATTTTGATCATTGCAGGAAGGGGTCTGTACCCGACTTGACTCTTCCAATCAGGTCAAGTTCTGTCCAGAAGATTTTCGCCAAGATCAAAAACCATGCTGTGGAAATCTACATGAAACCATTCTTTGAAAGTCTTCAAGTCCCTTGTCTTTGGCCATGCTGACTCATCGGTGCTCCAGCCGTTCAATTCCTCCTCAAATATCTCCTTGCAGTACTCCGCTAAGAGCCGGTCTTTTTCCTCGTCCATCTCGTAGTCATCGACCAGGTAGACATTCGGCTCCCTTGCTATGTCCTCGGCAGTGATACCCTTGCTTTCCTCATCGGCATTTCTGACCCACTCGGCGAATTTGGCCTTGGGCCTAACAATGATTGCCGCCCGGTTTGCGATCTGTCTCATCTTGCTTATCCTTAAGCAAACCTGATTTTTTTCAGATGAGTAATGAATGATTTTATTCTATTCGATATTAGCACTAACAACAGACGCCATTTGCATCATGTCGATGGTCTGGCCTTCTTTTAAATTTGTCAAATCAGTGATTTTACCTGTTTTGCTCTTGATTTTTGTGTTGTTGAATATTTTAATCAGTTTCGCGTCAGCCACAATGTACTTGCCCGCATTTTCCGGTTTGCCGTTGACCGTGGTGGTCTGCAGCTTGTTCGCCTTGATGTAATCCCACAGCTGCTTGTTGATCTCGGTGCGGGGAAGTGATTCGGCACCCAGCAATGCCGCCAGGTCCGCTTTCAGTTTTACCGGTTTATTCAACCCTTTTTCCTCCGCCATGTGTGCCTCCGTTACTAATTTATCTGTTTATTGTTTTACGGATAATGTGGGGTAAGTATAAGACCTTTCCGTTTCGATGTCTAGTAATGTTAACCACAAATATTGTTTGAGTATCGATGTTTGTTGCCGAGCGTTAAAAAGGTACTGCTACCGGAGGGGAATAACAAAAATAAATGAAGGTCGGTATTGTGCCTGCTTTGAGGGCAAGGAACCGAAGCTGCCTGAAGGGGTGTTGCCGATATGAAGTGTGAATTGGTGGACAGACCGGAGTTTACCAGAAGCATGATTGACGGTGATTTTTTTATTTAGAAAACAAGCGGACTTGCCACTTATACCTACGAGTCCTCACTCCTTGATGGATGCTCGAATGAGCAATTATCGATAGAAATGCGTAAAAGGCAGGGCCATTTCCAACCCTACTTCAGTTAAATGATACGATGAGTTTTTACAGAGGAAAAGGGGCGCGTTCCTCATTGGAAAACGTGCCCCTCGTATCTTCCATGGCAGCCAATCTGGAAATTACCAAATGTGAGGAGCCGACTCCTCGCCCTGCCAGTCCTGTATAGGTTATGGAGCCGAGGGCGGGCCGACGGACAAGGCACCTAATGCCTTAACCCTGCGTTGAATAAGTCTACGTGCACTCCGTAGAAATTATTCATCGGCACATCCATCGAGAAGGAACATTTATAGGCAAATCCCTTCCAGGCGAACTTGCCGGGGCTCGGATTACGCGAGGGGGGCGTTGTTTTGTAATCCTGGATCTTGACGTTCTCGGGAACGATATTGAAGAACCAACCGGGATTCAGGTTGATGGTGATAGTCACCGTGTCATTGAACGGTTCCGAGAAGATTACCTTGCCCGCCTCCATGGTTTTTCCTGCAAACAGTATGACCTCAGTTCCTGGTGTGTAGGGCGACTTACACGCCCTACACACCAGGAACTGAGGTCAT
>DAOOSE010000130.1:0-3377 GCA_035389625.1 bacterium | reverse complement strand
GCTATTGTTGACTGGGGGCTATCAAAACTTTTTGCCTGGACCGATCATGCCCTTGGCCTTCCTACCGGTTCATCTCTTAGAATATTCAAAGCGGGTGTAAATTTATATAAAGCATGGAAAGCCTATAAGGCTGCTAAAGCAGTGAATGATGTCGCTCAGATGGCTCAAGCTTCTGATAAAATGAACGCTGCCAAGATGGACTTAATTAAAATCGGCATAGATATTGCTGTTCACAAATATTTAGGCAAAACAATTTCTAAATGGGAAGACGACCTGGGCATGATACCAGGCACCTTAGAGCAACTCGTCAGCGCCCTGATATTTAGCGCGTTTTTTGGTGGGCCAGGCCTTGGAATTGCCATAGTAATTGCAGTTTTTGGTTATCTTATGGGGGCAAAATACTATTATTACTGCACCCCAGATGGATATTACCCCGAAATGGGCTTGCCCAATTATGAAGAAAACGATATTTCCGATGTCGGTGAATTCGGGGGACGGATCAGTATTATTGAAGGCCGACAAGCTTTATTAAACAGAATTATTGAAGAGGGCTCAATTAAATCAGCCCAATATAAAGCCAACCGTCTAATTGGCGATATGCTTATGATGCAGTATAACTCCAAATACAATGATTTTGCCGGTCAGCCAGTAATCCCAGTGCAAATTATGACCGGCCGCGAGGAGGATGTGGAAAGCTGGAATGCGATGATTACCTCCAATATGTGCCAGGCAAGGCTAGGTGCCGGAGCTGTTTCCTTTGGCGGCGTCTGCGGCTTTCCGAACAGAAAAGGCCTGCCCGATCCGGCCTCAGATATTCGTCTTGGCGTTTGGGCCAACCCTCAAACCGTCGGCTGGACACATATAGGATATTGAGCACTAAGTTTACTTTAGAATTACTAACTCCGATTAATAATTCTGATAGATCGAACTGTTCTTTTCTTTAGTTTTTCATTGATGAAGTCGAGGCATTCCTCGCTCCGCAATTGAATCTCACTGGCGGCCGAAGAGGAGGAGACAGAAACCTTCAAAATCCCTCCGGAAAAAGAAATTGGGGTGATGAGTCCCTTTCCCCATTTCTCGGCATAAAAACAAATCTGGGCTGATTCTGTAGTCTTTTTGAGCCCTCTTTTTGCCAGAGACTTTGCTAGAATGTCACCAATTCGATCCATTAAGCTCCTTTAGATAAAAACCAAGACACCAAAACCCAAAACAAAAAGAAATAATGAGGTAGCTGCTAAAACAATAAACAAAAGATGGCCAATGCAATTATACATTTTTTCTGATCCTCAACTCAGTTTTGGCTTCGGTGTCTGGGATTTGGGCTTTAAAGCTCTATTATCTTTACGTCCTCCAAAAACTCCTCCGGTAGGAACGTTTTATCAGTCGTCGTAATAACGCTCTGGTATTCCCCGACTAGCTGCAGAACATGTCCTCGGCGGATGTTGTCGAATTCGGAGAAAACATCATCCAATAAAAGTAATGGGAGGGATTGTTCGTCGTTTCCTGTAGATTCTTTGAGATATTGAAGCTCCCCCACCTTCAGGGCCAGAATGCCCGACCGAATCTCACCCCTCGATGCAAACTTAGACATATCAAGCGAGTTTAATTTAAAAACAAGGTCATCCCGATGAGGACCAATTAATGTCTTTCCACGGGCTACTTCCAACCTCTGTTTCCTGCCCAAATCGGCTAAAAATTGCTCAGGAGTCGTCGTATTTACATATTCAATTTCCAGCTTATCTCTCTTGCCTGAAATTTTTTCATAGGAAGAAGGGACAGTAGAGTTTAGAAATTCAATCACGGCTTTGCGGTGTCGAAGCAATATACTACCTTCATTAACCAAACCAGAGTCCCAAAAAGAAAGTTCCGGCTCGCTTCCCTCGCCTCTCTGAATTCTTTCAAGCAAGGCGTTGCGTTCAAGTCTCATTTTTTCGTAGTTAACCAAAGCTCTCAAATACTCGATACTTTTCTGGCTGATCAGCATATCAATAAAGCGCCGCCTGTTTTTAGGCGTGCCGCAAATTATTGAGATGCTTTCTGGTGAAAAAACCACCGCTTTTTGTATCCCGACAAATTCCGACTGTCTGCGGAAAACTTCCTTGTATTTAGTCTTAAACAAAACTCTTGGCGTTTTTTGGATGAATATTTCCAATTCCCCGCTAACAATCCGGGCAAAATCAGAATCGCAATTTACGAGATTCTTCTTGTCATCCTCACGAAATGAACGGCAAGAAGAGAGGAGAGACAGGGCTTCTATGACATTGCTCTTCCCTGCTCCATTTTCTCCGATAATCAAAGTACATTTGCCAAACTCTAAGGTAGCTTTTTTATGATTGCGAAAGTTTTCTAGAAAAAGCTTCTTCAGCATAGGATTTATGGGGCTTACAATCCCTATACTCCCTCAACTTTCAGGGGCATGATAATATAAACAAAATATTCATCTTTTTTTCCTGTGACCACTCCAGCAGAAGAACTATCGTTAAGTTTTACCAGCACTTCATCCTCTCCGATAACATTTAGAATATCCAGAACATACCGCGCATTAAACGAAACCTCGACATCCTCACCTGTCACAGTTGCCGAAATATTGGATTGGGTACTCCCCGCCTCCGATACTGTTGAGGCCAATACAACTTTACCATCCTTAACTTGGAATTTGATATTGTTGCTATTTTGGCCCCGGGCAAAAAGTGATGACATCTTCACTGCCCCCAGCAAATCACCCGTAGCGATCGCCAACTCAGTTTTGAATGATGTTGGAATAATGCTTTTGTAATTAGGAAAGGATCCTTCGATCAATCGCGAAACGATTAAAGTGTCCCCCATCATAAACGCTACTTGGCTCTCACTCGCTGAAAGAGTAATTGATTCCAGAGAATTACCGGCGGCGGCGATTCTTAAAACTTCATTCATTGTCCTGGTCGGAACAATCATAGTTCTCTCCAGTGTGGGCTCTGCTAAAGTAATTTTTTTCTCTGATAAACGATAGGAATCGGTTGCAACAAGATAAAGTTCTTTGTTACTAAAATTTAAATAAACTCCTGATAGTACGGGTCTTGTATCATCTATAGCAGCTGAAATGTTTACCTTCTTCATTGCATCAAGCAAAGAATCTTTTGGCAAAGTAAGAGAATAATCCTTTGAAGCAGGGGGAATGGTTGGGAACTCATCAGCCGATATCCCGTGAATAGTGGCTTGGTATCTCTCGGATTTGAGGTGGGCAATCGTGTCAGAAAGGGTTAACTCTATTGATTCATCCTTATTATTAGATACAAAATCCAAAAGTAATTTTGCCGGCAATGTGATTTTCCCTTCTGCCTCAACCTTTCCTATCACAGTTGTAGTTATTCCTACCTCAAGATCTGTAGCTGAAAAGG
>DAOOSE010000129.1:0-3379 GCA_035389625.1 bacterium | reverse complement strand
AATTATTATACTGAATTAAACTTGTCATACCCCGCATCTCCTCCTGCCGGTTCATCAGCAATAACTAGAACGGTTACTTTATCCACTACTGCTCCTGGGGTGACAATAGCATCAGGTGCATATACTTTTACATTACAACCACAACCAGCTGCTGCAATCTCTTTCTTCAATACTTCTGCCGGTGAGTGCGGGTTTTATGGCGGGAATGAAATTACTGCAACTATCTTGTGTTACGAAAACTTCAAATACGGGCCGAATTCTACATTCAAGGGTTCGTTTGTGTCCAATAAGTTTGGAACATCGGCAGGAGAAAATACAGTAGCTTCCAATGTCAATTTCTTCTATGATTATTCATTGAATACCTCGGTGCCTCCCGGCTTTCAATCGGTATTCAAGATGACGCAAGGGGAGATTGGGAATCGGTAATAAGATGACGAACCTGTAAAATATCAATCGGTATCAAATCAGTATTGCATTAAATTTTAATTCATATAAAATAGTAAGTAATTTATAAATTGTTGAACAAGAATTCTAGGAGGGGCATGGCAGACGATAACAATAGTAGGAGCGAGGGTGTAGGCGTAGCGACGCCTCCGGCACCAACTTTTTTAGGAAACAAGTCAGACGAAGAAGATATTATTCGTTTTGATACTAATGACAAAAAGACAAGCCCAGCAGCCATACTGCTGGTTTGTTGTGCGATTATTGCAATTGCCGCAACAGTGTTTTTTTGGATGATGAAGCGTGATGCTGTCAACAAGGCTGATATTGCCGGCACTAAGCTTTCCGAGCTCGAAGCTCAGCTTGCCAGCAGCGAGCTTGCAGCCACCGACCAACAAGCCAAAAATTTCAAGGCGTCTGTCGGTGCTTTGCAGATCGCCGAGGCTCAACGATATAAGATGGGAGCTTTCCTTCCGGAGCTTTACAAAAAGGTAAACAAGAATGTGCGCTTTGTAAACATATCTGTGGATAACTTAGGCAAAATAAGTATTGACGCAGTTACATCAAATTACAAAGCAGCAGGCGAGCAAGCCATGACCCTGAAAGAGTGGCAAGTCGGTAGTGATAATGTGCTCAAGGACATCGAAATAGCAGCGATTTCGGAGAAAATTGAGGAAGGAGTGGTAAGTGTTCCGTTTACACTATCATCAACACTCAACAAAACTGTTAAATTTAGCAACAATTAGACCCTTGCGGGGGGAATACTTTCTAGATAAGGAGGAGAGTAATGGACAAACGTAAAAGTGGTGGATCGTCGTATGGCTTGATTGCTGTTATCCTTCTGGTTGCAAGTTTTGTAATCAGCTGGAAATTTGTTTTGCCGGAGTACAAAACTAAAAACCAGGAACGCTTGAAGTTAAACGCAGAAATAGAGGCGGCCGAAAATAAAATTTCAGCGCTTGCTACCACAAAAAGCCAGCTAGATGGCATCAAAGACACTGTGGATAAGGTATTTATTGCTGTTCCTGAGGGAAAAGATATGCCGAACTTGGTTTCGGAGCTTGAGGCAATTGCCTCCAAGCACAAGACCTATATCCCCAGTATTCAAGCGGTTTCGGCTGCAGCTGCTACTACTACCGAAAGCACAGAATCAAACCCTGCTAATAATACGATTGCCTTTTCGGCGTCAGGGAGTTTTGAGGATTTGACTGCTTTTGTTACTTCCCTGGAGGGCGATCTTCGTTTTTTTAACATAAAAAATTTGGCATACTCTTATTCGGATAAGGATAATATTATGACCCTTTCGGTGCAGATCGATCTCCCAGCCAGGCAAACTCTCTAATAGAATAAAATAGGAGCGGGTAACATGAAAAATGAAAGTCTAAAAAATTCTTTGTCAGTGCTTGCGGGCATAGTTCTCATAGTTCTTACAGTAGGAGGATTTTTATTGATCTGGCGGCAGGCTCAAAGTGGAGACAGGGAATCTTTTTCGCAAGAAGCCAGCGCCAAATATCCGGTTGTCGATATCGATTTAGAGCAGCAATTTGCGGCAGAGCTAGTACAGAACAAGACTAATCTCGCAGATATGCCGATTAAAGCTCCGGATAGCGATAAAGTTGGACGGGACAATCCATTCGCTGGTCTCTAAAAAATCACAAATGAACAACGAACGTTCGAACAAACCAACTACAAATCTGATTGTCATTCGTTGTTTGTTGTTGGGAAGTTAGTTGTTCTTTCGTGACCTAACACTGTCCATTAGTGGAATGATTTTGTAATATGGCAAGCAACCAATTTGATAACAACCTGATCGGGTTCTATGACAACAGGATAATAAGCCAGTCACTACTGGATGTTTTTGTACTTCAGAATGTTTTAGATGGCACTGAAGCAGAAGAATTAAAGGAGCGATTTTCTACAAACCGAGAGATAGAAAAGTATTTATTGAAAAACAAGATAGTCACGCAAGACACAATAAACAAAGCATATGGTATTATTCTAAAATTACCGTACATCGAATTGAACAATTTTAATATTCCCGAACAAGTCAAAACAGTTATTCCTGAAAAAATTGCCCGCAAGTTCGGGATACTACCGGTTGGTCTTATTGACGGGGTGTTGCGCATTGCTACCTCCCGTCCCTCTGAAATGCTGGTTGGTTTTCAGAGAGAGCTCGAAGATCTTTTTTCCAGGAAAAATATTGAGGTAGAGATCTTAGTTACTGGAAAATCTGACTTTGATGAGGTGGTGAAGCAATATCGCAAGCGTTCCGGCAGTGACGCACCGAACACCTTGCCTGTGGTTTACCTGCGAAACCAGCTTCTTCCCAAGTCTTTCGTTTACAAAATTCCGAGAGAATTTATCGATAAATATCGGCTGGTTGTTTTTGGTCAAAATCGCCGCGGGCATTTTTTGGTGGCAAGTGAACAGCCGGAATCCAGCACAACAAAGAAGATTATTAGCTTTTTAGAGCAAGAGAACGGAATTAAGGTAGAAGTTTTTGCTACATCCAAAGATGATATAGATTATGTTTTGTCCGTTTGGGATAAGGCTGCACCCATACCTACAAAGAATGCTAGATCTTCAGCCCAACCGTCTGACAGAGCAGGCCGCAAAAAGGGATTGCCACCACAACCGTCTTCTTCTGATGGTTTTGGCACCTCCTTGCGAACATTTCTCAGTGGTTTTTCAAGCCAGGAGCCGGGCAGGGTAGAAATAACCATAGATTCGGTGGAGGGTGAAAAATCCGATAGGAAATCTTTCGATCCAGAGATCAAGCCGGCAGCGAGCCAAGAGAAAGGGGAAAGTGCTTCGGAAGCATTGCCAAACAAAGCGGAAATTTCTCTTGATGCGCCTGAAGTTGCCACCACTATTCCTGCAAAAGAAGAGAAGGCTGAGGATGTCGAAGATGAGGCGAAAACAGAAAAATCTGAAGCTG
>DAOOSE010000128.1:0-3494 GCA_035389625.1 bacterium | reverse complement strand
GGTGGAATTTTGGGTTATTTTGGTTATCGGTTCAGTACCAAAAACAAAATGTCAAGCGCTGAGGTCAAAGCAGCAAAGGTCTTGGAGGAGTCGGAGAGGAAAGCAAAGGAGATGATTCTTGAGGCGAAAGATGAGGCTCTCAAGGAAAAAGAAATTTCCAAAAAGGAGCTCGAAGAGAAGGCAAAATCAGTTGAGAAAATTGAATCAGACTTACGCAAAAGAGAGTTAAATATTGATACTCGTTTCGAAGAGCTGGAGAAAAATCGGAAAGACATTGCAAAGCGTGAAAAAGAGATAGAGGAAATCAAGCAGATGCTTCGCGACCTCAGGAAGAAGCAGGAAGACAGTCTCGAGCGTATTGCAAAAATGACCAAGGACGACGCAAAGAAAGTCTTGTTGGATGTAGCTGAGAAAGAAGGCAAGGAGGAGCTTGTCAAGAAGATCAAGGAGGTTGATGAATACGTTCGCGATCAGGCAGATGAAAGAGCGAAAGAAATCATCTTGACAGCAATGCAGCGTGTTGCTGCCGAGACCTCTGCTGAGTCAACGGTAACAACTGTTCAGATCGGGAGCGATGAGATGAAGGGTCGCATCATAGGCCGCGAGGGTCGGAATATACAGGCTTTTGAAAAGGTGACTGGGGTTGATCTCATTATTGATGATACCCCTGACGTTGTCGTTCTCTCTTCCTTTGATCCGGTGAGGCGCGAAGTTGCTCGCGTAACCCTATCAGAGCTTGTTGTAGATGGTCGAATTCACCCGACCCGGATTGAGGAAGCCTTTGAAAAGGCCAAGAAAACCGTGGCTGCCGATATCAAAAAATCAGGCGAACAAGCAGCATACGAAGCCGGTGTTACTGGATTGCCTTTGGAAATTCTGAAGGTATTGGGTAGGTTAAAATTTCGAACATCTTTTGGTCAGAATCAACTTCATCATTCAATTGAAGTTGCCCGTTTTTCCGGCTTAATTTCGGAGGAAATTGGCTCGAACACCGGACTGGCTAAACGTGCCGGTCTCTTGCATGATCTTGGTAAGGCAGTGGATCATGAAGTACCGGGATCTCATGCTGTTATTTCTGCTGACATTTGTCGCAAATTTAATCTGCCTGCTGATCTAATTCACGCAATCGAGGCTCATCACGGTGATGTGGCGATGGAAACAGCTGAAGCAGCGATCGTACAAGTTGCTGATGCGATTTCATCCGCTCGGCCTGGTGCAAGGCGAGAATCCCTAGAGTTTCATCTCAAAAGGCTGGAGGAGCTTGAGAGAGTGGCAAACTCTTTTGGCGGAGTTGAGAAGTCTTATGCGATTCAAGCCGGTAGAGAAGTTAGGGTCTTGGTTCGCCCAGAGGATATCGATGATCTTACGTCAGCAAAGCTTGCAAAAGAGATTGCCAAAAAAATTGAGGAGGAAGTCCAATATCCAGGTCAGGTGAAAGTACAGGTTATCCGCGAGGTTAGAACCATAGAATATGCAAAGTAATAATTCAATAAAGATACTTTTTGTAGGCGACATTTTTGGGCGTCCCGGTAGAGAGGCTGTGAAAAATTTTTTGCCTAAATTAAAGGTGGAACTTGGTCCTGACCTAGTGTTTGCAAACGGAGAAAACCTTGCAGGGGGAAAGGGCATCACCTTTGAAAAATATCAGGAAATGTGCTCGGCGGGGGTCGATTATTTCACTTCCGGGAACCACGTCTGGAACAATCGTGACATTATTCCCTATCTCAAAGAAGGCAAGGTCAAGATCTTGCGGCCGGCCAATTATTACAACGATGCTCCTGGCCGCGGGAAGGTAGTGATTGAGTATGAGGGTACAAAAATAACGCTCGTAAATCTGCAAGGGCAGGTATTTCTCTCCCGCTTGGTCCATAATCCATTTGTGATAGCTAAAGAAATTGTCGATGAGTCAAATGATAGTATTGTGATTATTGATTTCCATGCCGAGGCAACTAGTGAAAAGGTGGCGCTGGCGCATTTTTTGGACGGGAAGGTTGTGGCAGTTCTCGGTACTCACACACATGTCCAAACAGCTGATGCGCGCATCCTTCCCCAAGGATCATTTTTCATCAGTGATATAGGGATGTGTGGAGCTCTTGATTCGGTTATTGGTATGAAAAAAGAGCTTGTGATAAAAGAATTCTTGACAGGTTTCCCTCAATCGCATAAAGTAGCAACGGAGGGCGCTCTCTTCAATGCGGTTTTTATGGAAATCAATATCGGAAGCAAAAAAGTCATTCAATTTAAGTCGATAAATATCCAACAGAGAACAAATTAATTCACCAAGGAGGTGAAAGTTATGAATAAGAACGAACTGGTCAACGAAGTTGCCCGAAAGACGGGTCTATCACGGAGGGAAGCTGAAGTTGGTGTTCAAACCATGCTCGATCTTATCATCAAGGGGCTTGTGAGTGGAGACAAAGTGACACTAACTGGTTTTGGAACCTTTGATGTCGGGGTCCGAAAAGAACGAACAGGGGTCAATCCCAGGACCGGAAGTTCAATTCAGATTCCCCAAACCAAGATGCCTCGCTTTAAGCCAAGTAAAAACTTCAGATCAAAGATCAAATAGTTTCACAAAAGTGTTTGGATTAAGGAAGGCTCAGCTTGTTCTGGGCCTTTTCTTATAGTATCGCAATAAAGTTGTCAATATGGTAAGATGAGAGCGGAAATTCCTTGGCAAACTTGTTACTCATTTTATATATGCCCGCGTAGCTCAGACCCAGGGCTAGGCCTCCCCGTTGGGGAAGGGTGCCCTTGGGGCTGGATACCTGCCCGCCAGTAACAAGCCCCCATAGCTCAGTAGATAGAGCAGCCCCGTCCTAAGGGGAAGGTCGTAAGTGCAAATCTTACTGGGGGTACCAGGCTTGGCAGGCGGAGAGCGCCGCCGTCCTAAGGCGGGCGTCGCTTGTCCGATTCCTGCCGCGGGTACCATGACAACAAATATAATATGCGAAGGAATCGGACCTTGAGTGGGGCGGGAGAACATTTGGTCTCCCGTGTCGGAAAATACTAAAAACCGAGGGTTTTTAGAAGCGGCAGTAAGGAGCTTGTCCGATTCCTGCCGCGGGTACCGTGATTAGAGTGATGATTAGGGCGCTTAGCGTCATTCCAATGACTATTGAAATAGGCACTGACGGAGATCATGAAGGGTAAAAAAGGAGCCAAAACCATTGCAATAACACTGCTTATGCTCATTATAAGTATAGCAGCCGGTTTGCTGATGTCTGCGCAATTACGCTCCATTCCTACTCGTGTTTCTGACCCCATACTACCATTTTCCAGTTTGCGTGAGACCAAAGAGGAGCTGTACACCGAACAAGCTCAGCTTAAGGCAGAGATTACGGCTCTCCAGGACTCTATTCAGGATGCGCAAACACAGAACGAGAGTGCCGTTCTCTCCAAAAACGAAATCAGCGATTTAAATAACAAGAAGGCCTTAGCTGGACTGACAAAGTTAAGTGGCCCAGGTGTTGGTATCATTCTAGATGATAGCC
>DAOOSE010000127.1:0-3506 GCA_035389625.1 bacterium | reverse complement strand
GAGAAATGTCTTGTATACCTCAGAAACAACAGGGCTTTCTTCTGCCTCCCGTTGTTTACCCCTTCCTGCCTTTTTCAGTCCTTCCGAACGCAATTTTCGTATAGATGCACTTCCGGCAGGTTGCCCGCCTCCGCCAATACACCCTCCCGGACAAGCCATTACCTCGACGTAATCATAACGATGAGGGCTTTTGTCTAACTCTCCGAGAATAATCTTGGCGTTAGCAATACCGCTAGCAACAGCCACTTTGAGAGAATGACTCCCCAAAGGAATATTGGCAATCTTTATCCCTAAAGATGAGGGATGGGATAAATATTTTATCAGTGGAAGTTTTTTTGTTGTCACCTTGCGATAAGCACTTCTAAGGGCTGACTCCATCACTCCCCCAGATGCCCCATAAATTACTCCGGCTTCTGTTGGAAGTCCAAGAGGATCGTCCGCTTCACTTTTTTTGCAGGTTTTAAGATCAATATTCTTGCTTTTAATAAACGCGGAGAGCTCTTTTGTTGTCACGACTAAATCAACAGGCCACCCCTCGTCTAATTTTTGTTCCGGCCTGGTAATCTCATATTTTTTTGAAGTACACGGCATGACGGATACAACAACAATATTCTCGGGGTCAATGTCCTGATTCTTGGCCCAAAATGATTTTATCAAACCCCCAAGAATCATGTGAGGCGAACGAGTCATTGTTAAATTTGGCAAAAGAGATTTGTGGTATAGCTCAGCATATCGAACCCAAGCCGGGCAACAAGCAGTAAACATCGGCAGCAGTTTACCACTCCTTAGACGATCAAGTAATTCATCAACCTCTTCGACAGTCGTAAAATCCGCACCGACACTTACGTCAAAAATATGTTTAACTCCGATCCCACGAAGAGAGCCAACCAGTGAAGAAAGCACATTTTTCCCGGGAGCAAATCCGAATTCTTCGCCGATTGTAACTCGTACGGCAGGAGCAATTTGAACCACAACAGTCTTACTTTTGTCCAAGAGGACTGCTTCAAACCTTTCTAGGTCGCTTTTGATTTCAATTGCTTCGGCGGGGCAATGACTGACACATTGTCCGCAGTATATACATGGATTTTTATCATCTGGAACTACCTGAAACAAATGACCACGCTCTTTGATAGCAAGATGATTAATTGTCTGGCTTTGACAAACCTCGACACAATTTCGGCAATCGATACATTTTTTCGGATCGTAAACAATTGCAGGACCGAAGCTTATGGGGCGATAATGTGATTTCCGATTGATAAAGCGGTCTGGCAGAGCATCGTAAGTTTTTGCGTATTCTAATATCAAGCAATCCCCTCTTTTGAGGCACGTTGGACACTCCTTTTCGTGTTCCCCAAGCAAAAGCTCCAGTATTGTTTTTCTGGCAGCTCTCAGAGCAGGAGAATTGGTAGATACTATCATGCCAGGCTCAATCGGAGTGGAACATGATGTGAAAAACCCTTTTCTCTCGGCAATCTCAGTGATACAGAGACGACAATTAGCTTTTGAAGGCAGATCGGGATGGTGGCAGAGAGTTGGGATATCGATGCCCTCTCTTTTGGCCACAGACAAGATTGTTTCACCCTCTTTTCCTTTAACATTCTGACCATCAATTATCAGTGCAATATCTTTACTCATTTATCACTCCTTGTACAACCTTAAAAGAGAAACAAAAGGGTCTGCTGCGCCTCGCCCCAATGGACAAAAACTAGCACTTTTCATGGTCATCGCGATATCATTGAGCGCTGATATATCAATTTTACCACCCACTACCATCTCAGAAATTCGATACATCCCCTCGCGGCAAGGCAAGCACTTGTCGCAATTTTCTTTCAGGTAAAAATCAGCCCAATAACCCATCAGTTTCATTGGGTTAGTCGTGGCTTTCCGATAGACTCTGATAGATCCGGCACCCGATGCTGGTTTCTTCAATTCCGCATGAGATAGAATTTCACCAGAAACCCCTCCCCCAACCTGTACAAAAAAATCAAAGGCAGGGTCGTTTTTTGTCGCTAACAACACCCGTTCGATTGTCCACCTCTCTGGCAACTCAAACACCCCAGGATGTGAGACTTCCCCCGAGATGGTGTAAAACCGAGTATTCAAGAAATGACCCTCGTCAATCTGAGAAATATAGTAAAAAGTCTCAACGTTGTTGGCTAGAGTGGGGGCACCGTAAAGCCCCTTTTTGTATGGATATGGCGGTTTCAGAGTGGGCTCAATCCTCTTGCCCTCAATATCAGCGATCAAAGCGGTTTCTTCGCCGGCTAAATAGTGTCCACGCTTGATAAAAATCGTGATCGGGAGATTCTCTGTCAAAGCCTTCAGATGCCGTCCGAATGAACGGTAGTATTCCGGATTTATGTAAATATAGGCACTGCTTCGAGGAAAAAAATGAAGCGCTTTCTTGATTCCGGAAATTACCTCCGGAGCTCTGTGCTCCAGTAAATACTTATCCTTGTGAACATCAGGCTCACCCTCTGAGGCATTGCAAATAATATATGTTTTTTCGCCCCTGGAATCCAGCACACTCTGCCACTTCTTCCAAGTCGGAAAAGCCGCTCCGCCCCTGCCAAGTAACCCCGATTCCTTCAGTTTCAAAATTATATTACCCTCCATAAGTTTATTGTATCAAGTATTTGGTCATAGTACATAACTCCGATTGTGGCAGCCCCCGACTTTTCCAAAATTTGCTCTATTTTTCTCGAATCTTCTTTGAGAAAATGTGAACCTCACTTGCTAAAAAATTTTAATATGCCTGAATCATATGAGCTGGTCGCCTTAAAAACAATCCATGATACGGTGATGGGAAAATATTATCCTGTGCTCAATCAAGAGACCGCTGTGATTTGGATTGGCGGAGTCGGCGGAGACTGGGACACCCCAGCAACGAACCTTTACCCTGAAATTATTCAAAGGCTGCAGGAACTGCAAATAGCATCTCTGTGGCTTCGTTACCAAAATCCTGGAAACCTTGAAACATCAATTTTTGATGTTCTAATCGGGATAGAGTTTTTGAAAGAAGAAGGAATAAAAAATATTGCCATTGTCGGGTGGTCATTTGGCGGAGCAATCGCAATTCAGGCGGCCATTGCTTCAAAACAGATCTATACAGTAATAACAATTTCCACACAAAGCCAGGGTACATTAGATGTCGCTGAATTACCACAAAACACTCCCATACTTCTGATTCATGGCGCAAATGACAAAACCCTATCCCCTCTAAATTCAGAGTTGATCTTTAGTCTGGCAAATAGCCCAAAAAGACTTATACTTCTTAGAGGAGGTCATGGATTAGAAGAATCCAAGACCATCCTTGAAGAACTAATTTTGTCTTGGTTGCAGGAAAATATCAAGCACGATTAACAATTAATTTACTACCCTCTCTCGTCTTCCTCCCGTTCGTATTCTTTGCCTTCTTCTATCAGCTCTTTGACCCGTGGTCCACCCTTCTCGCCACCCTTTTTACCAATTTCTTCGTAAAATTCCTTACCATGACGCTCGCTTGT
>DAOOSE010000126.1:0-3531 GCA_035389625.1 bacterium | reverse complement strand
CTCTGAAGACGACGTTCCTCTGCCTCGGTCAGACCAGCATCCATAAGAACCTTCAGATATTCTTTCGCTTTCTCAGGCAATCCCGCTTGCGAAAACATCTCAATCTGTAGAAACCGCATTGACTTCGGATCAAAATACTCGGACAATTCATCAAAGTGCCGGGTAACATAGTTTGCGATAGCCGCGGGTGTCTTTTGAATAAAGGCGAGGGCAAAACGGGCAATTGCAGCGTCAGCTGTAATTTTTCCATGGATCGCGATTTGCCTATTGATCTCACGCTCAACCTCTGTAAGGTTCAATCTGATCCCAAATTGAAGACCGAGAGGAACAAGGCGAAGAGCAGACTTAGTATCGCTAAATTTTTCCTCTAGCAGTCGTTTTCCTTTTTCAGAGTTAACAGGATCTTTTAGTTCGAGCCAGAGTGCGTACTCTTCATCTATCATTGCAGCGCGGGGGCAATTAAGTTTACGTGCCGCAACCGCAGCGTCAGCAAAGTGACGCTGTGCTGTTCGGCGAGCATCCAATGAGACCACATCTGATGCGAGCGGGAAGCTAGCCGCTTCAAAGGGCAATTGTTTTAGGACAACAGCACGAAATTCGCTCGGCACAGTGCTTAGGATGCAAGTTATCGCTAATACATGATGGAGGGCAGGTGCATCTTCTAGATCTTGATCATTTAGAGTTCTTATATTTTCCCTTGCCTCCTCCCAGCGGCCAAGCTCAAGCTCACTTGCAAGAAGAAAATATTTCCCTTCAGCGTCTAGGTCCAGAGCTTTAAATCCGGCGTTTTCGAGCCAATCAAGTGCCCCTTCTCCGCCCTCATGATGCGAAACGACCATAAAAGCCGCCGAGCGTGAAGCCGGGGAAGCAATTTCCGCCAGGGTGCTCAGAGCTGCTTTTTTATCACCCTTCTGTGAATAAACGAAGGCTGCTGCTATATCAGTTTCCAGGCAAGTTCCAAAACGTTTAGCGAGCTTTAGGTACCGTTCAGCCTCGACTTGATAATTAGAGTAAGACAATATCCGCGCACACCAAGCCAATGCCCGGCACTTTACTGCATCTGTGCCTCCAGAGAAGTCTCCTTCAACAAGTTGTCTTCCGAATACGCGCGTTGCATCGACGCGGTTAAATTCACGGAAAAACCGAGACTTACGGAGAGCTTCTATTTCTTCGTCGATTTTATGATCAATAAGATCTTTGGGGATGCCGGACGTGATGAATACAATATCTCCTCCTGCCTGCAAATTGAAGGAATTATCTCCAGAAGAAATGGTTTGTTTACTTTTCTTTCGCATCATTTTGGCTCGACTCGCGAATAATCTTAATATCGTGACCTGCCTGGATGTTAACTGAATTACTACCAGAATGGATTTTCTGAGATGAAGTAGCTTGTCTTCGTTTATAGATAATGCGCCCTATCCATGAAACTAATACTAAGCCTACCCCAGAAAAAAGCCATTCTTTGTTATCGAATACAAGGCGCAAAAGTGAATCCAATTATCCCTCCTCTTCGAATGTGATTGAACAGATTAATATTAGCATTCACATGCAGTTGCGGTTGGAGATCGATTCTTTCCAGACAATTTTATACGCATCTTTTAAAACTATCCCTGTAACTCATCTTTAAGATCCTGTTTTCAGTTCAAGAGAATATCGGCAGGAGATGTTTCATGTTGACCGTCATTCCCCCCTTTGATGGTCGTGGATAAAAAAAGCTTCTACTGTTAATGCTGTGCCTCCTGGGTCAGCTTGGCCTTTCCTCCAAGAAATGCAAATTGTCCTCCAATTAGTACGAAAAGGCATTCTCCCTTTCCAGAAATGCTCTTTTCATCAAGGTCAGAGGGTTTAAATCGGGATCATTTATTGAGGCATGGGTAAAAAAAAAGCCCAAACTAGTTTGAGCATAATTATCTGTGCCTAATTTCTCAATGGAAACCCCTTCCACCAAACCTCACATATTTTATTGAATTATAGCAAAGCTACTGATTAATTACAAGCAAAAACTGAATATATTCTATACAATTTGTATCTGGCCACTAAATAAAAGTAGAAACATTAATTGGATGTGATTGATATCAAATATCAAATTTAAATTAACGCTGTTGGAATTACATTATTAATGTCAGTCTAACAAGGGAAATAGAACCTACTGTAGATAAAGGTGATGTTTATCACCTGGCACTGACATCAAACAGATTTTTCAACGATTAATTGAGGGTATAGGAAACTGTTTAATATCGGATTACCTCGGATAATCCAACATTGAAGCCCGCAATTCTGTGACCACCATTCGCAGTAATTGTTTTGCTATTGCTTATGCCAATTGGTTAATTAATAATAAGCTCGAATATGTCACACTAATGACACATAAACGCTCAGAAGATAGTCTATAGTATTTTAGTTGTATTGAATTAAGCAGGCTTTAATATGGCCCGTGATTCTGTTGGGGCTGAACAGAGGTCGGGGAGCGATTTATAAAAATTCGCCAAATAATGGTAGCAGTGACTGGGTACCAAAAAAGTATTAACGTCGGCACAATTACCCCTCCCCCATAGCCGAACTTTGTTTTGCTTGATTATGAGCTTTTTCTTGCTATATTAGTCAGTTGCCAACACTGGGATTGGGTCTTCGGGGACCTGCCATTTTATCAAGATCACTCAACCCCGCCTCACGATTTTAATGGCCGTGCACTGAGAATTAAGGATAGCATGCCAGAGGCCAAAACCTACAAAGCCAGATTCCACCACTACGGCGCCATGATCGATGAGATGGAATTGCTCATCCATCACTACGATCCCAAGCTCGACAAGCAAACATGGATCGCGCAGATCATCCGTTCCAACACCCTGGGTAAAAACTCCCGCAACTGGGCCCGAGAGGTCATCTCCGGCGCTTTTTATCCCCGCCTTGTCAATGGTCATTACCCCGACGCCTGGCAGCATCTGCGCTGGATGGAACAAGCCGGTTGGGATAAAAAAGCTATTCGCGCTGCGCTCTGCTATCACACCCTCCTTTCCGACGAGTTGATCTATGATTTCTGCACGGATGTCGTTTATGAAAAATACTTCGCCGGAAGCCTGCACATCAACGCCACAGACGCTTATAACTTTATTGCTGCTCTGCCGGCTACTTCACTGAGCACGGACTGGACTGATTATCTCAAGCGCCGCCTCAGCCGCGGCTTCATGGCCACCCTGCGGGATTTTGGCCTGCTCGAGGGCAAAGCAATCAAGAAAATTGCTGCATTCTCCCTGCCCATGGAAACCTTTCTCTACATCGCCTGTCTCTTGCAGCAGCAAACCCGCTCGGGAGAAAAGCTCGTTGCCCATCCGGACTGGAAACTCTTTTTGCTCACAACCAAACTCATCGAACGGCTTTTCCTGGACGCGCATCAGCGCCGCCTCATGCAGTATCACTCTGCAGGAGCGATCATTCGCATCGAATTTCCCTACTCTTCCATCGAGGAGCTCATCCATGCAATCGGTTCGGGAACGACTCGCTAACCTTGAACGCGACCTGCTCTCCCATCCT
>DAOOSE010000125.1:0-3625 GCA_035389625.1 bacterium | reverse complement strand
CCCGTCTCTCGTCCATGGCAAGGACGCATAATACCGATATACTATACCCGCAAACAAACCGTAGGTTTGTAATTTTCAATTTACAATTTACAATTTTCAAACAACTTACAGATCACCCAGACCAACCTAAATTTCAATGGCTGTGCCACGTGATCCGCCGATTCGGTGGATTTTACGTGGAGGCGTGGGCGGGAATCGAAAGCCAAAGGAGTCAAAGACTACCCTTCGGGTCTACCCTTGGGTCCCGCGAATTAAGATTTGCCCACCTGCCTTTAATGGAGGCGTCGCCGGGATTCGCACCCGGGTACGCGGTTTTGCAGACCGCTGCCTAACTCCTCGGCCACAACGCCATTATGGAATACCAAGATATCTACGAAGTGACCCCCTTTCCCAAAGGGAAGCCTTTGGCTTGGGGCAAGAAACAAACTACAAGTAATAATACCTGATTCTGAAATTTTTATCTTGCTCGAAGGCAAGACTGGTGCCGAAGGTGAGAATCGGACTCACGACACAAGGATTTTCAGTCCTCTGCTCTACCACTGAGCTACTTCGGCAAGATAGATAATCGTATAAGATCGTACCAAAAAAAACTTTGACTGTAAACCTAGTCTTGCCTAATGACCCATCTTTTAGTACCCTTATGGTGTCTTAATAGAAAGGTTCTAATGGGAAAGAAGAAAAATAAGAAATTTAAGAAAACTGCTGGTCATTCAGAAGCAACTACAAAGAATATTACTCGCTCAATGACAGCAACTGAAAACGAAGTCAGCGAGATTGATTCCTCCGAGACCAATGTGCCAATTGGAAAAGTTGACCTTATGGGCGAACTTGACCATAAGTACACCTACGTCCGACGGGATGTAAAGAAGCTTGGCATTGCGATTACAACCCTAGCAATACTCATGATCGTCATCTACTTTACCAATCAAAAAACTGGATTCCTCGGAACAATTGGAAACTGGATATACAAAGTTGGCAATTTTCAGATTTAGGCCATGAATGAATAACTAATTTTTCTAAATGACGAATGACTAATAATAGTTAGGAATTCTTTTGGCTCGTACTCCATCTTTAGTAAAGCGATAAATTAAGCCAAGTTTCATACCACTACTTTTTAGATATTTAAACACTTGAGTACAAGCACGTTTATAATATTGTTCTGATATCTTAAACTCAACGACTACCTTTTCTTCGATCAAAAAATCGAAATATTCACGCTTAACAACTTCACCACAAATACTTACAGGGAAGTAGTTCTCTCTTTTATAGGAAATGTTCTCTTTCCTTAATAATTTTTCAAATGCATCACAGTACGTTTTTTCGCTCTGTCCATATCCAATCTCGTTGTTAATTTCAAAAACTAGCCCTGTTAATTTGAATGATAAGTCTTTGTATAAGAGCTCTGTCATAATCCGTTATTGGTCATTTGGACAATTCGTAATCCATTCATGTTAAAACTGTTTCTCCTTCGGTCTGTACTGCAAAGCCTCTGCAATATGATTTTGGGCAATTGCCTCGCAACCCTCGAGATCGGCAATTGTTCTGGCTAATTTTAGAATTCGGTGATAAACACGGGCCGAGAGTTTCATCGAGTCGACTGCCAGAGCCACCATCTTTTCTGCCTCTTCGTCCAATTTGCAAAATTCCTTAACCTCTTTTGCCCCCATTTCAGCATTGGTCTTGCACTTATGCCCCTTGAAGCGTTTGCGTTGAAGTTGACGAACTTCATCAATCCTATCCCTGATAGTACCTGAAGCCTCCGATTCTCCACTCATTTTCAGCTTCTCGTAGGAGATTCTGGGAACTTCAATGTGGATATCGATCCGGTCCAGAATCGGACCTGAAACTTTACGCTGATATTTCTGGATTTGATTTGGCGAACAGTTGCACTGCTTTTCCGGATCAGAGAGAAATCCGCAAGGGCAGGGATTTTGCGATGCTACAAGCAAGAATTCGGCTGGAAATGTCAGGCTTCCTGTGGCCCGAGAAACCGTGACCACCCCATCTTCCAGCGGCTGGCGAAGCGCCTCCAAAACAGAGCGCGGGAACTCCGGAAATTCATCCAGAAAGAGCACACCTCGATGGGAAAGGGATATCTCTCCCGGACGTGGCCATGAGCCTCCGCCGATGAGTGCTACACCGGAAGTCGTATGATGCGGCGCTCGAAAAGGGCGCTCCCTGATCAAAACGCTCTGCCCCTGTAGAAGCCCCGCAACCGAATGGATTTTGGTAACTTCAAGCACCTCATCATCGTCCATCGATGGCAAAATTGAGGGTAGTGCCCTGGCCAGCATTGTCTTGCCTGAGCCTGGAGGTCCGGATAACAGTATATTATGGTTTCCTGCCGCCGCAATGATCAATGCCCTCTTTGCCTGTTCCTGCCCGGCAATCAGAGCAAAATCCGTATCTGTATCCGGTCGCTCCCTTTGTAACTTAGTACTTTCGACTTTGTAACTTTTAATTAACCTTTCTCCTCTCAAGTGCGCGACCAACTGCCCCAAATTTTCGACCGGCATCACTTCAATCCCAGAGATTAGGCTCGCCTCCTCGGCATTTATTGCCGGAACATAAACTCGCTTCAGATTTTGCTCGAAGGCAAACATGGCAATCGGCAATATTCCATTCACATGGCGAAGCTCCCCATTGAGCGCCAATTCACCGACAAAAAGCGATTCCTTATATTCATTTATTTTCGGAATCTGCTCTCCGGCAAGCAATACTCCGATTGCCATCGGCAGATCGAAGCTCGGCCCCTCCTTTTTCATGTCAGCCGGCGCTAGATTTACAGTCAAGCGGTGCTGGGGAAAGAAAAGATCCGAGTTCTTTATCGCCGCCCGAATTCTTTCTTTGCTTTCGTCGATTGCCTTGTCCGGAAGACCGACTATTGTAAATGAAGGCAAGCCAGCACCGATATCAACCTCAACTTCAACCAAATAAGAGTCCAACCCCACAGTCGTGGCTGATAGTATCTTTGCTACTTTACTCATTAATACCTCCGGAGAAGTAGCTGCTTGCCCTAAACCAGGCTCTGCCTTGGTTTAGGGAGAAAATTTTGGCAACTTTAGACATATAGTCCAATTGTTAATTCTCTCTATTATAGGAAAAGATTGATATAAAAACAAAAAAACTGCTCATTTAAGCAGTATAGTTTGTCATCCCAGAACCCAAAGGGTAGCCCTAGGCTCTTGATCTGGGATCCAGGATACAAATAGTTGTTTCAGGATTCTGATTTGGCAGAGATCCCTCGACTCGACCCAAAGGGTCCCCTTCGGGGCTCGGGATGACACAAAGGGGGTCCGTGGTTTCCGCGGGCGGTATTAGCGTAATGCATGAATACCCGCGGAAACCCGGAAAGGCCGGCTGGTCGGACTAGGCTTGCGCCTGAGCCCTGACCTTCGGCCGAAATATCGTCGTCATGGCGCCGCCAGGCAGCACCGCCGCCAACTCGGCGGCCGCCTGCTCGCCTTCCGGACACAGGGCCCGGATGCGTACGGGCTTCGGCTTGATATGGGAGGAGAGCTCCCTCATCAAGTCACACACTGTGGGTTCCTTGACCGCCTTGGGAGGCAGTCGGAACCAGTTCGGTGGCGGTAGCGCCGCCGAGGCACCTGCGAGCTCAATGCCG